>NZ_JBKOOL010000012.1:0-62450 GCF_046764065.1 Nocardia sp. NPDC002869 | reverse complement strand
TGCGTCCCACCCGCCGCGTTGTCGTGCCACCCCTGCTTCGTCGGGCTCGAGCTGATCGTGAACGCGATGGCGATGGCCGAGATGAACCACAGCAATGCGTCGGCAATGCCGAGTGGTCGTACCCGGTGGTCGGAGGTCCGCGTCACACCGCTTCCGGTGCTCCGGGCGGGTCCGCCGGGGTGCGGCGCGGGGACCGGTTTGGTCGCATGTACCGCCATCCTGTAATCTTGGCAGTCGCTGCCCGGCGACAGCATCTGCTGTTCCGTGGCCGGTTCCCGATACCGAGAGCCACCAGTGGCCGAGGCGGCGGATTACCAGACCAGTCGTGCGGTGGACCCCGGTGCGAAACCGAGATACTACCGTGTGAACGAGTGCCGAGCACTATAGGAAGAAGGGCAGCCGACCGATGGCAACGTACGCGATCGTCAAGACCGGCGGAAAGCAGTACAAGGTCGCGGTCGGTGACCTGGTGAAGGTCGAGAAGATCGAGGGTGCGCCGGGCACCTCCGTGGCACTGTCGCCGGTGCTCGTCGTCGATGGCGCCGAGCTCACCACCGCGGCCGACGCGCTCGCGAAGGTTTCGGTCTCGGCCGAGGTGGTCGAGCAGACCAAGGGCCCGAAGATCCGCATCCACAAGTTCAAGAACAAGACCGGCTACCACAAGCGCCAGGGACACCGTCAGCCGCTGACGGTCCTGAAGGTCACCGGCATCAAGTAACCACCCCGCAGGGCCGCGCAGGCCCGCGCTGAAGGAGTATCAGCAATGGCACATAAGAAGGGCGCATCCAGCTCCCGGAACGGCCGCGATTCCAATTCCAAGCGGCTCGGCGTGAAGCGTTTCGGCGGGCAGTCGGTGAAGGCCGGCGAGATCCTGGTGCGGCAGCGCGGCACCCACTTCCACCCCGGCGTCAATGTCGGCCGTGGCGGGGACGACACCCTGTTCGCGCTCGAGGCGGGTGCTGTCGAGTTCGGTAGCAAGCGGGGTCGCAAGACCGTCAACATCGTGGTCCCGGAGCCGGTCGAAGCCTGACCGGCTGACGACTCCACCACAGCGAGCGGGTCAGGGTGACAAACCCTCGGCCCGCTTTTCGCGTTTCCACCCCCGGTGCCGCCGCCCCGACCGGGCCCGGTCCCGATTTCCGGCGCTGTGCCTTCCCGATTCCGGAACGCACTGCCCGCCCCACCCCGGAACGCACTGCCTGTTCCACCCCGGAACCCAGTGTCCGTCCCACCCCCCGAACTCCCTGAGGAGGATGATCCGGCCATGGCCAAGTTCATCGACCGTGTCGTTCTTCATGTCCGTGCCGGCAAAGGCGGGCACGGCTGCGCGTCGGTGCACCGGGAGAAGTTCAAACCGCTGGGCGGACCCGACGGCGGTAACGGAGGCAACGGCGGGGATGTGATCCTCGAGGTGGACGCCAATGTGCACACCCTGCTGGACTTCCACTTCCACCCGCACGCCAAGGCCGGTAACGGTAAACCGGGCGAGGGCGGCAACCGGGACGGGAAGAAGGGCGGGGAGCTGCTGCTGAAGGTCCCGGACGGAACCGTCGTGCTGGACGCCGACGGGGAGGTCTTGATGGACCTGGTCGGGGACGGTAACCGGTTCGTCGTCGCCAAGGGCGGCCGGGGTGGTCTGGGTAATGCGGCCCTGGTGTCGCGGGCCCGTAAGGCGCCCGGTTTCGCGCTGCTCGGCGAGGAGGGGGAGGCCCACGATGTGGTCCTCGAACTCAAATCCGTCGCCGACGTGGGGTTGGTCGGGTTTCCGTCCGCGGGGAAGTCGTCGCTGGTCTCGGTGCTGTCCGCCGCCAAACCGAAGATCGCCGACTATCCCTTCACCACATTGGTGCCGAACCTCGGTGTTGTGAACGCGGGCGATACGACGTTCACGATCGCCGACGTCCCGGGACTGATTCCCGGCGCCAGTGCGGGACGCGGCCTCGGCCTGGACTTCCTCCGGCATCTGGAACGTTGCGCGGTGCTGGCGCATGTGGTCGATCTGGCGACGCTGGAACCCGGCCGCGACCCCCTCTCCGATATCGACGCTCTCGAAGCCGAACTCGCCGCCTACAAACCCGCCCTCCGCGGTGACGTGAGCCTCGGCGACCTCGCGGACCGGCCGCGGGTGGTGATCCTGAACAAGGTCGACGTGCCCGAGGCGGAAGATCTCGCCGACCTGGTCACGCCCGAACTGCAGGAGCGGGGCTGGCCGGTGTTCCGGATCTCGGCGGTCGCCCATTCCGGCCTGCGGCAACTGACCTTCGCACTCGCCGAACTGGTGCAGGCCTACCGTGACGCGCACCCCGCGGCCGCACCGAAGCGGCCGGTGATCCGCCCGGTCCCGGTGGACGATTCCGGCTTCACTGTGCGCGCCGACCCGGAGGAGCCGGGCGGGTTCATCGTGCGCGGCACCCGGCCCGAACGCTGGGTGCGCCAGACCCAGTTCGACAACGACGAGGCCGTCGGTTACCTCGCCGACCGCCTGGCCCGGCTCGGTGTGGAGGACGAACTGGTGCGGCTGGGTGCGGAACCGGGTGCGCCGGTGACCATCGGCGAGGTGACCTTCGAATGGGAACCGCTGATCGCCGCGGGCACCGATATGGTCCCGACCGGCCGCGGTACCGATATCCGGCTCGAACAGACCGATCGGGTCAGCGCGGCCGAACGTAAGCACGCGTCGCGGGTGCGGCGCGGTCTGGTGGATGAGGAAAGCGAGGAGTAGGCGGGTGAACCAGGGTAACCACGGAGCGGGGGCACGGCCGTGATCCCGGTTCCGGCAGAACTCAGTGACGCCCGGCGTGCGATCGCCGGGGCCCGGCGGGTGGTGGTGAAGATCGGCTCGTCCGCGCTCACCAGCCTGACCGGTGGACTCGATATCGACCGGCTGGACCGGCTCGCCGATGCCATCGAGGCCCGGATGCGGGCCGGTTCCGATGTGGTCGTCGTATCGTCCGGGGCGATCGGCGCGGGCCTGGCCCCGCTCGGCTTGACCAGGCGGCCCCGTGACCTCGCGACCAAACAGGCCGCGGCCAGCGTCGGCCAGCTCGCACTGGTCCATGCCTGGGGCACCTCGTTCGCCCGGTACGACCGCACCGTCGGTCAGATCCTGCTCAGCGCCGACGATTTCGCCCGCCGGGAACACCACCGTAATGCGCAGCGCACCCTGGACCGGCTGCGCTCGCTGGGCGCGGTGGCGGTGGTGAACGAGAACGATACCGTCGCCACGGAGGAGATCCGGTTCGGCGACAACGACCGGCTGGCGGCGCTGGTGGCCCATCTGGTGGGCGCCGACGCCTTGTTCCTGCTCTCCGACGTGGCCGGGCTCTACGACGGTGATCCGCGCAAGGGCGACGCGAATTTCATCGGTGAGGTCCGCACCAGCGCCGATCTCGACGGGGTGATCGCCGGGAGCGGCGGTGTGCTCGGCACCGGTGGGATGGCCTCGAAACTGTCGGCCGCCCGGCTGGCCGCGGACGCCGGTGTCCCGGTGCTGCTGGCCGCGGCCGCCGCGGCCGCCGAAGCGCTCGGCACCGGTACGGTCGGCACCGCTTTCGCCGCCCGTCCGGTGCGACTGTCGGCGCGGCGGTTCTGGGTCCGGCACGCCGCCGACAGCCGGGGCGCGATCCTCATCGATACCGGGGCGGTCGAAGCCGTTGCCAAGGCCCGGCGCTCGCTGCTCGCCGCCGGAATCGTCGGGGTCCGCGGCCGGTTCCACGGCGGTGATGTGGTCGATCTCGTAGGCCCGGATCGCACGGTCGTGGCCCGCGGGGTCGTGGAATACGACGCCGCCGAACTCGCGACAGTGCTCGGCCGCTCGACCCGGGAACTGCCGGACGGTATGCAGCGTCCGGTGATCCACGCCGACGATCTGGTCCGCGTCTGACCGCGGGGACGACCTCGCCGGGGCGGGGCGAGGTCGCCGGGTCAGGCGATACGGCCCAGATGATCGGCTGTGCGGGTGGTCTCCGGTAGCCGGTAGCGCGGGGCCAGCCGCAGCACCAGCGCGCAGGCGGAGTCGAGGGTGAAGCGATGTCCGACCGAGACGAACAGCGGCTTGACCCCGGGCTGGGTGCGCAGGGCACGGCCGACGATTTCCCCGTCCACGGTGACCGGACCCGAATCACCGCGGGCCGGACCCGGCTCGTGATATTCGCCGGAGGATTTCTTCGCGACACCGATACTCGGCAGGTCGGTGAGCACACCCAGATGCGCGGCGAGGCCGAACCGGCGGGGATGGGCCAGCCCGTGACCGTCGCAGACCAGCACATCGGGCTCCACGCGCAGGGCTTCGAGCGCGCGGGTCAGCGGCGGTATCTCGCGGAATGCGAAAAGTCCCGAGATATAAGGGAACTCGATACGTTCCCGGACGACCGATTGGTCCACCACGGTCAGCGAATCCACATCCAGCACGGTGACCACGCCTATCGCGATATCGGGATCGCGGTAGGCGACGTCGAGGCCGGCGGCCCGCCGGATCGGGCCGTGCTCGTCGCCCACCCGTACCCGGTCCCGCAGTCGCTGCTGCACGGCGACGGCCTCGTCCGCGCCCACCGCCCAGTCGTGCATCTGCCGGACCCGTACCATGCCGGCAGCCTATCGGGCCCCGGGGACGACCGCGTAGCTGCGCAACCGTGCGGCGGCCCGTTCGTCGGCGAGTTCGACGCGCAGGTCGGGGTTCTCGTGGTAGAAGCGGATCAGCCAGTAGGTGGCCGCCGACCCGATCGAGAGTTTCTCCGCGTGGATACGTTTCGTGACCCGGCGACCGGGCTTGCGGCCGGGGCGGGAGATCTGGATGGTGCCCTTGGAATTGTTGCGCGACACCACCTCGATCTGTTCGATCGAGGTCCAGCTCACCATGTTCGCGATCGAGGTTTTGGTGGGCAGCACGATATGCATCGGTGTCAGCACCAGCCGGCGGATCTCCGGTCGCCGCGCGTACGCACAGAGATAGAGCAGGACCAGCCCGGCGGTGGTGAGAGCCACCCACGGTGGAATCGGCGGATGCGGATTCAGGGTGAGCGTGCCGGTCCAGGTGCCGATACCGAAGATCGCGCACAGTGTCGCCAGGCCGAGGAAACAGACGACCAGGGCGACCTCGTAACCGAGGGACCGGCGGATCTCCAGCGTGTCCTGCTCGTTGGCGAATCGCGCGCCTTCGATCCGGATCCGCGAACGGCCACGCGAGGTCGCCGAGAGCATCGGCAGGTAGGAGGCGACCCAGACGGCGGCCGCGATATGGAACGCCGGCTGTAACGGTTGCCCGGAATCCAGCGCGAGCGCGGCCTGCGCCAGCAGGAAAGTGGCGAGAACGGCTACCAGGAACACCGCCGGATAGGTCCAGCCGTACAGATTGCCCCACAGTTCCCGCGGGGGCGGGAAATAGTCCCGGGCCGGAACCGGCCGCGGATCGGCCACCGCGTCCGGCCCCGCAACGGCCTTCGGCTTCTCGGGGGATACGGTGTGCGGCTGGCTTGTCATCGGTACTACCTGTACTTCAGATTCGATCGGGCACCTGCGATGATATCGGCAATCGAAGGGCAACTCCGCCTCGTGCACCGTGTCGTCTGTGCGCCACCGTTCGAATCGGCGCCGGACCCGCCTTCGCCTCTCCGCCCCGGCCGGTGATCGCGGCGCGTTACGCCGCGACCCCGAACGGAAGATGCTCGCACGGTACGGGATTCGACGGCGGCCCTGCTCGGCGCACCGGTCGGCCACCCGGTTTCTCGGGGCCATGATCCGGACTCAGCCGGTGGACCCGTGAGGTGTCGCGGCGCGGCGGTAGCGGACGACCGGCACACCGTTGTCGACCGTGATCGTGGCGGCCACACCGTAGACGTCGCGCACGAGTTGCTCGGTGAGGGTTTCGGCGGGGGTGCCGTGCGCGGCGACCCGGCCCCGGTCCAGGACCAGCAGGTAGTCGCAGAACATCGCGGCGAGATCGAGATCGTGCAGGGCGACGACGGTGGTGAGCGGCAACCGCGTAACCAGGTCGAGGATATCGAGCTGATGGGCGATATCGAGGTGATTGGTCGGTTCGTCGAGCAGCAGCTCAGCGGGCTCCTGGGCCAGCGCCCGGGCGATCTGGGCGCGCTGCCGTTCGCCACCCGAGAGGGTGCTCCAGAAGCGGTGTGCGTGGCCGGTGAGCCCGGTGTCGCGCAGGGCCCGGTCGATCGCCGGCTCCTCGTCACCGTCCTGGCCGAACACATCGCGGTGCGGGATGCGTCCGAGCCGCACCACATCCCGCACGGTGATATCGACCTCGGTGTGCGCGTGCTGCCCGACCATGGCGATCCGGCGGGCCAGCGGGCGGCGGCCGAGGCGGTGCAGGGGTGTTCCGTCCAGGGTGATGCTGCCGCGATCCGGTCGTGAAACACCGGCCAGCAGGCGCAGCAGCGACGATTTACCGCAACCGTTCGGTCCCAGCAGACCCACGGTCTGCCCGGGTTCCGGCCGGACGGTCACCGCATCGACGACCAGGTTGCCGCCGCGGGTCCAGGACAGATCCTGTGCGTGCAGCGTCACCGTGCGCTCCGCGGGCTCGGTGTCCGGTTCGTGGCTGCCCGGCCGGTCACGGCGCGCTCCGGGTGCGGAACAGCAGCAGGGCGAAGGCGGGGACACCGACGAGTGCCGTGACGACGCCGACCGGTACCTCCTGCGGCGCGAACACGGTCCGGGCGAGCGCGTCGACCCAGACCAGCAGGATCGCGCCCAGTACCGCGGTCACCGGGATCAGCCGGCTGTGCCGGGGACCGACGAGGAAACGCGCGGCGTGCGGTAGCACCAGGCCGAGGAAACCGATCGCTCCGGTCGCGCTGACCATTACCGCGGTCATCAGCGCGGTGATCACGAGCAGGATCGGCCGGGTCCGGCCGACCGCGACGCCCAGGGTCGCGGCGGTCGACGAGCCGAAGGTGAACGCGTCCAGTGCGGAGGCGTACCACCGGCACAGCGCCAGCCCGGCGACGCATACGGCCGCGGTCGTGCCCACATCGGTCCAGGTGGCGCCCGCGAGTGAACCCAGCAGCCAGAACAGGATGCCGCGGGTCCGTTCGGCGTCGGCCGAGGACAGCACGACGAACGAGGTGAGCGCGGAGAACAGCTGGGTTCCGGCGACCCCGGCCAGGACCACCTTCGCGGTGCCGCCTCCGGCTCCCGCGGCCAGTACCAGCACCAGCCCGAACGATACGAGCGCACCGAGGAAAGCGCCGGTGGACAACGAGATCAGGCCGCCGCCCACACCGAGGACCGCCACCAGTACCGCCCCCGTCGACGCGCCGGAGGAAATCCCGAGCACGAACGGATCGGCGAGCGGATTGCGCAACAGCGACTGCATGACCACCCCGCACACCGCCAGGCCGGCACCGCAGACCGCGGCCAGCAGGGTTCGTGGCAGCCGCAACTGCCAGACGATGCCTTCGCGGATCGGCGAGACGGCCGCGGTGCCGAAACCGAGCTTCTCGAACAGCACCGCGTAGACCTCCCCGACCGACAGCTCGGCCGGACCGATCGTGATGGTGAAGGCCATCGAGACGACCAGTACGGCCGCCCCGACCATCACCAGCGCCGCCGTCGCGGGCGCGCGGGCGAGCCGGTCGGCGGTGCTCGACGCTGCGGAGCTCACGAACCGTAACCCCACCGCTCCAGGGCGTCGGCGACCTTCTCGACCCCGTCGACCGTCCGGATCGAGGGGTTCATATCGGCGCCGTTGACCACGATGTAGCGCCGCTCGCGGACCGCGGTCAGTTTCGCCGTCACCGGATTCGATTCCAGGAAGGCGATCTTGCTGTCCAGCGCGTCCCCGGCGAGGCTGCGCCGGCTCAGGTCGGCCAGGACCAGGGCGGTGGGGTCGCGGTCGAGGAGGGTCTCCCAGCCGACCTGCGGCCATTCGTCGGTGGTGTCATCGAAAACGTTCTTCGCGCCCACCGCGTCGGTGATGATCCCGGATGAGCCGCAGCAGCCCGCGACATACGGCGTGGAGGTGTCGGCGAACCAGTAGGCCAGCGAGACCCGCTCCGCGGCGATCCGCCCGGACGCGGCCGAGTAGCGGTCGCGCAGTTCGGTGACCAGCCGCTCCCCGCGGTCCGCGACATCGAAGACAGCGGCCAGGTCGCGGATCTCCCGGTAGACCGAATCCATGGTCAACGGTTCGGTGCGAGCACCGTCGGCATTGACGCTGATATCGGTTTTGCCGTCGCAGTCGGTCGGCGAGAGGTAGGTGGGGACACCCAGTTCGGTGAACTGCTGCCGCTCGGCCACGCCGCCGGGACCGAGGGTGCCGCCGAAGGAGGCGGCGACGAAATCCGGTTCCTTGTCCAGGACGACCTCGAACGAGGGTCGGTTGTCGGCCAGCCGCGGCACCCGCGCGTTGTCGGCGGCCAGGTTCTCCCGCACCGGATCGGTCCAGGTGGCGGTGCCGGCCATCCGATCGGCCAGACCGAGCGACAGCAGGATCTCCGCCGCCCCTTGATCGAGCGCGACCGCCCGCTGCGGCGGCGCCGCCACGGTGACCTCGACGCCGCAGTTCTCGATCGTCACCGGATAGCCGGCGGCGGACCCGGCGGCCGGACCGTCCGAGTCGGGCGCACCGGCACATCCGGCCAGCAGGAGGGTGGATACCACGGCGGTGACCGCCGAAGAAAAGGACCGCGTCACGGCGTGGACTCCTTGCGTCTGGGCCTGTGCGCGAGGCCGGAACCGAGCTCGGCGGATGAGTGATCGGACTCCACCATGTGGGTGTCACCGTTGCGCGCCAGTCCCGGATTTCCACCGGGTTCCCTCATCACGCCGCGACCGCAGTGCGGCCGCCGACCATGCTATCCGACAGTGAACTGGACGTTCGACCCGCTCGAGCCGGCGTACCGGCCGCGGGCGAATGCGACGGCGATTTCCTGCCAGCGCGCACCGTATGCCCTCCGCGATGCTCATAGGGCACGAACGGAAATGACGAAAGGAACGACATGTCGGAGAAGATCGTGGTGGTCACCGGGGCGACCCGCGGAATCGGACGCGCCACCGCGACGGCGTTCGCCCGCGCGGGTTACCGGGTGATCGTCACCGGACGCCGCGCGCCGGCGGTGGAGGCCGTGGTGGCCGAACTGCGGTCGGCGGGACTGGCGGCCGAAGGGGAGGTCCTCGACGTGTGCTCGGTGGACAGCGCGCGGTGCCTGCACGATTCCCTCGCCGAACGGCACGACCACATCGATGTCCTGGTGAACAATGCCGGCATCCTGCCCGAGGCCACCGCCACCGGCACGGTGAACTTCGCCCATCCCGGCGCGTTCACCGAGACATTGATGACCAACACCTTCGGCCCCGCCAATGTGATCGAAGCGCTGCTGCCGCTGGTGCGCCGCGCACCGGCCGGGCGGATCGTCAACATCTCCACCGAGATGGGCTCGCTCACCGAGCAGCGGAACCCGGAGTCGGCGTACTACTCGATGGTGGTCCCGGGCTACCAGGCGTCGAAGGCGGCACTGAACAGCCTCACGGTCGGGCTGGCGAAATCGCTCGCCGATACCGCCGTCCGGGTGACCTCGGTATGCCCCGGTTTCGTCGCGACCGAATTGGCTCCCGCGTCGGCCGACGCGCCGACGACGCCGGAGCAGGCCGCCCAGGTCGTCCTCGCGGCGGCGGAATCGCCGGAGGTGTCCACCGACGGTTCCTTCGTCGGCGCGCAGGGGGCCATCGCCTGGTAACGGGTCCGGGGGAGTGCTCAGTGCTGTACCCCGGCCGGCGACCGCGGCGGCCGTGATCCCCGCGGCGGCATATCGCACGAACGCCGCCACCTCGTCCCGGTGCCCGGCCCAATCATCCACCGCCGCACCGAGATAGCCGTCCCGCGCGCGGCGCAGCAACGCGGCGTGCGCGCCGGCGCCCGGGCCGCCGGTCGCTGGGCCGCTTCGGTTTTGGAGACCACCGCCCCGGTCTCCGCGGTGATCCACATCCGGGCCGGCGTCAGGACGGCATTGCGCTCGTCACCGTCCACGCCGGGCCGAGGTATTGCACTCCGGGACAGTGCGCGCCGCTGGGTGCTTCGTACTCCGCAGGGCCCCTTCGTGGTGCACGACGTCGTGCGGAGGGAGGACAGCGGAATCGGGGTTGTCACGGAGGCGCCGGACCGGGCAGGTGGTCTAGGTTCGAGTGGCGGTCCGGCTCGGGCCGGCCGGGGTGGGTCGTCGGACAAGTCGGAACAGCGAGGTCGTGGCATGGGTGCGGTTCGGACGGTCACCGGTTCCCGGCGAGAGCTGTCCGGACCCGAGGACCCGCAGCCGGTGCGCTGGTCGTGGCCCGCGCGGGTGGCGTTCCGGTTCGGAGTCGTCTACAGCGTGATCTTCTGCGTGATGATCGGGCAGATCCTGTTCGTCTTCGCCGGGTTCGCCCACCATTTCCTGCCCGATACCGCGCCGATGTGGCCGCTGATGGCCGCCGAATCGGTGCTGACGTGGGTGGGGCAGACGGTATTCGGCATCGAGGTGCAGTTCCACCGCGACTCCGGCAGTGGTGACCAGGCGATCATCTGGGTGATGGTGTTCACCGCGCTGGTGGTGGCGGGCGTGGCGGCGGCGCTGTGGTCGGTGCTCGACCGGCGGCGCCTCGCGTACCCGCGGGCCGGCGCGTGGTTCCTGACGATCCTGCGCTGGTGCGTCGCCGGGCAGATGCTGTTCTACGGCATCGCCAAGGCGGTGCCGACCCAGATGCCGCCGCCGCCGTTCTCGGCGCTCATCCAGCCCTTCGGTCAGCTCTCCCCGATGGCGGTGCTGTGGCTGCAGGTGGGTAGCGCGCCGGTATACGAGATCCTGCTCGGGGTAGCGGAACTGATCGGTGGCCTGCTGCTGCTGGTACCGCGCACGGCGACCCTCGGCGCGCTGCTGAGTGTGGTGAGCATGGCGCGGTGTCGTGGCAGCGGATGGACGGGGCGTTGGTGACGGTGCCCGCACAGGTCGACGCAACCGCGCACACCCTCACGGTCGCCGCTCCGGCCGGTACCGGCCCGGCGGGCATCCCGACCGCCGACTTCGCCTATACCCGTCCGGAACCCGGCATCCTGCGACTGGACGGAGAACTGGACGGCGGGCCGGTGACCATCGATCTACGAGCGACCGATCCCGCTGCCTTCCCGCTGAACGGTCCGCGGTTCCACTGGGTGCAGGACTATCCCGGTCAGTAGTGCTCCGCGGGGCCGCCTCAGGATTGTGGCGGAATGACTCCGGGCTGGTCGGGGGCGCGCTGTCCGGGCACCGGTCCGGTGATACCGGGCTGCCCGGCCGGATCCGAGAGCGGTACCGCGGTCGGATTCGGTGCCGCGGGCGGTTCCGGCTCCGCCGGATTCGGGGAAGCGGGTGGTTGTTCGGCCGCGGGCGGTTGGACGGGTGGCGCCGGGGGTGGTGCCGGTGCGGTATCCCCGGGAGGGGGCGCCGAGCCGTCGGTCGGCTCCGGAACCTCGGGTGCTGGTGGCCGCGGGGATCCGCCGCCGTGTTCCGGGGACGGCGCGGGGGTATCTTCCGGTGCCGTGGGACCCTCCGGCGTGGGAGCCGTCGGAGCCGAGTCGCCCTGCGGCACCGGCCGATCGGGGCCATCCCCGGACTCGGTGGCCTCACCGCCGGGTGCGGTGGAATCTCCTGCCGCCGGTGCAGATTCCGCGCCGACCGCCGAATCGATTCGAGCGCGGGGCGCCGGCGCCGGCCCGAGCGGAGGCAACGGACCGGGGGCGGCCGGCGGCTCGGGCAGCGCGGGCACCGCGGTACCCGCCGCAAGGTAGGCGGGTTTGTAGACCATGTTCATGGTGAGGATGGCCTCCTGGCGCAGCACCTCCTGCACCATTTGCGCGTCGATCACCTTGGCCGCCTCCAGCAGCCGGGCCAGCGCGCCGACCGGGCCGGAATCTCCGGGCGGTACCACCGCGATCTTCACCGCTTCCGCGGCCGCGGCCACCGCACCCAGGCGCAACCCCACCTGACCGAGCACGCCGGCCAGTTCCTCCACCGAATCGGCGAAACTTCGGGTACTGGCGAAGGCGGCGTCGGCGGCCTCACCATCCCATTCCATCGCGTTCATCACCCGGTCCGCGCCGGCACGGGTCAGCGGCAGCGAGGTCTGCAAGGTGGTGGCGGCGTGCATCCAGGTGCCGGAGGTCCGCAGGATCTCACCGGCATCGATCTGCTGCGTGGCTTGGTAGATGTCCTCGTGACGCATGGCCTCGAAATGCTCCATGGCGCTGATGTAATCGGGATCGGTCCCTGTCATAGAGCATCCTTCGAAGCGGTCGCATGCGGTCCGCGGAGGCGGAGGTTCCGCCGCATGGAACCTTCTTCGTAGCGGGTACATGTGTCGGCGGACGCAGCGAAGGTGAAGGTATCGCTGCACCGAACCTTCTTCCGGTGGGTACATGTGTCGGCGGAGGCCGCAGCGAAGGCGGAGGTATCGCCCCTCATCGGTCGAGCCTCGCTTCGAGGGCGCGTACCGCGGCGGCGTTCGCGGCGTCGGCCTCGTCGTAGAGTCCGCCGCTGACCAGGAACGCTTCCTTCATCCGGTAGGCCGCTTCGATGTAGTGGTCGAGCAGGGCGGCGGCGTCGCGGGCCTTGTGCCCGAACCCGGCCTGAAGCTGCTGCGCCGAGACCAGACCACCGAAACCGTGCGGGTCGGAGGCGTCTTCCAGGCGCTGTCGCAGGTAGATGAGCCGGTCGGCCTGGCGGTCGTAGAGTTCCGCGCAGCGGCGTGCCGCCTCCGGATCGAACTTGATCGTCCCCGTATGGGCTGCCTGGCGGAACCGGACGATCTCGGCGCGGCTGTCTTCGATCTTCATTGACTGGCGTACCCCTCCGTCGGTCAGGTCCAGCGTAGCCGGAACGGTGGCCCGGGGCAGCCGGTCCGGCGCGATACCGGCTCAGCCGGGTATCCGCTTCTGCAGGTGCGCGGCGAGTTGTTCGGGGGAGGCAGGCACCATGTGCACGTTCTCATCCACTTTTAGCAGGTAGCGGCCGTCGTTTTCGACATCGAGCCAGGTGTAGTGCAGCGGCGGCGGCGGATTCGGCCGGTCCAGGTGCGGTTCGATCCGGATGTGGCCGTCGGCGGTGTGCGGGGCGCGCAGCAGTTTCCGGATCAGCGGCGCGGCACGTTCTTCCTGGATGACGGTCTCGGTATCGCGGACCGCCGCGGCCGAGGCGGTGCGGGCCGGGTGGCGGCCGGCGGGCGCCTTCGGCAGCAGTGCCGCCAGCCGGGCGCCGAGTTTCGTCCTGTGCCCGATCGAGAGCTGGACCGGCCCGCCGAATTCCCGGGTGCGTCCGGGGGCCTGAACCGCCAGGACCGCGCGATCGTAGACGACGCAACCCAGTACGCGCAGTTCCCGGCCCGGTTCGGGGGCCCCGCCGATGGCGATCACCCGGGTCTGCGGCAGCGCGAGAATGCGCAGGCAGGCATCGAGATCGGGGTCCGGCGGGAACCGCTGGGCGAGTTCGGCGCGCAGGAGCCGGGCGTCGCGCTCGGTGCGCGGCGATTCGAGTATCCGCAGCGGATAGGGGATCCGGTCCAGGTCGGCGCGGCGCCATACATGCGCGAACTCGTCGGGGGTCAGGCTCCAACTCACGCGGAATCACATCCTCACCGAAACCTGCGCGGGCCTTCTCAGACTATCGGTTGTTTCGCGCGGACCCGACTCGGCACGGCCGGGGCCGGTGGACCCCGCGGTCGGACACAAAACCCGAATACGCGGTGGACGAGGTCGTTCTCGGGTTTACTCGTCGGCACGGACGACGATGTCCTGTTGTGGCAGACCGGGTTGGAGGTCGGTTCTTGCGGGTGCTCGGGACGGACGATACCGAGACGGAGATCAGGGCGCGGTGTGGTGCGGCCCCCCGGCCGTGCGCGCCGGGGGAGCGACTACCGGGGTGGACGGGCGTCGCGTGTGCTTTCCGCCGCGGGAGCGGGCGATGGCGGGGGTGATCCGGGGCGCGGGCGAGCCGGTGGCGCCGGGGGAACCGCGGATCTGGGACGATGCCACCACCGCCGAGGTCTTCCCCGGGGCCACCGCACCGCTGACCTTCACCCTCGCCGCCGGTATTTACGGCCGGGTCTGCCGCGAATACGCGCGTTCGCTCGGTGTCCCGGCGGACCAGCTGGCGCAGACGGATGCGTGGACGCCGTATCTGCTGGGCAGTTTTCACGGACGGGTCTATCTCGATCTGCTGCACTGGTATCGGCTTGCGGCGATCGCGCCCGGCCACCGGCTGAACCGGCGCGGACTGGAGGCGGTGCTGGGCGCGCCCGACCCGCTGCTCGACGAGATCGCGGAAACGCTGCGTCCCTTCACCTTCGAGTCGGGGGCGCGCCGGGTCCGCTCGCGGGTCCGGACGACCGCGGCCTTCGTGCACCGGGCGCTGCGGACGGAATCGATGATGCGGGAGTTCCGCACCGAGTTCGACCGCGTCTGTGACCGTTACGAGGCGACGGACTACACGCACGGGGAGCACGCCTACGCGGAGTATCGGCGCCTGGACCGGGAGCTGGTCCTGCTGTGGGGTCCCGTGACGGTCCTGGACGCCCTCGCGCTGATCCTCACCGGCGCCGTGGTCGCGCTGACCGAGGCCTATCTGCCGGAGGCGCCCGCGTCGTTCCGGTACGCGGCGCTGCGGCCTCCCGCGGATACCGGATCACCCGGCGCATCGGAAAACCCGGCCGTCGGGGAGCCGGTCGTCACCGGAGAGGACCCGGACGCCTACCTCGACCGGATGCTGGGCGGTCCGCGCCGATGGCTCTACGACCTGGTGCGGGTGCGCGCGGCACGCTGTGCCGCGCACCGGGACACCATCCGGTCGAGCCGGACCCGTGCGGCGGGCCTCGTCGAGGCCATGATCCGGGTGATGGCCGGTGACCTCGCCGGGCGCGCGATTCTCCGCGAGCCCGCCGATATCCGGTATCTCACCGCCGGCGAACTGCGCGCCTGCTACGACCGGGTGCCGATACCGGATCTGCAAGCCCGGATCGCGGTCCGGAAGGCAGCCCACGCCGCCGGCGAGCTCTCGGCTCCGGTACGTTTCAGTACCGAAGGCCCGGATTTCTCGGATGGGGAACTGGCAGAACAGGGTTGGTCGCCGCGTGACCGGATCGCGGCCGCGCGCGACGGCGATGTGCTCACCGGAACCGCGTCCGCCGCGGGCGTGGCCGAGGGGACGGCGGTGGTGGCGGACCGATCGGGCGATCCGGCCCCGGGGGTCCTGGTCACCGAGGGCGCCGATCCGCACTGGGTGGCGGCACTACCCTCGGCGTCGGCCCTGGTGATCGAACACGGTGGCCCGCTCACCGTGGTGGCGACCATCGCCCGTGCGCTCGGTGTGCCCACGGTGGTCCGGGTGCCGGGATGTACCGCGAAACTGCGGACCGGTATGCGCCTGCGGGTGGACGGGTCCGCGGGCACGGTGACGGTGTTGTCCGGGGTGGGCCGGAGATGAGGTGGAACAGATGACCGATCCGCAGACCGCGCAACCCGCCGCGCCGCCCCCGCCGGACCCGCTGGCGGCCCTGTTGTCGGCACTCACCCCGGCCGAGGACAAGGCCGGCGCCTACCACGGCGACACCTATGTGCTCGAATGCATCGATCAGCTGCGGCGGTTGCGGGTCGACCCCGCCGCGTTCGCGTCCCGCCATTCGCTGCTGCTGCTGGCGCCGGGCGCCATCGTCTCCCGGGCGGTGGATCCGACGCTGAAATGGCTGTCCGGCAACGGCTTCCGGGTAGTCGACGCGGCCGCCGTGCCGTTGAACCGGCATCTGGTGCGCGCCCTGTGGCGCTACAGCTGGAATACCGCCTCACCGGAGCGGCGCCGGCTCACCGATCTGCTGGCCGGGATATCCGAGGCGCTGCTGCTGGTCGTCACCGGACCCGACGGTGAGCTTCCGGCCCCGGTGCGGCTGGCCGAAGGCGCGGGTCCCGACGATCCGGCGCAGCGCCGCCCGGGACAGTTGCGCTATCTCCTCGGACAGCGCAGCACGGTGCTCAACCCCGTGCACACCCCGGAAGACCCCGCCGATGTCGTGCGCGAACTGGCCATCTTCTTCCCCGAGACCCGCCGTGCCGAGGTGATCTCGCGGGCCTACACCGGCGCCGACAGCGCCGAGACCGCCCGGACCCTCGCCGATGCCCTCTACGCCCGGACGCCGTGCCGTTCCTTCGACAAGTCCGTCGCGCTCGATCGCCTCCTGCGCGATCTGGATCGTGCGGGCGCGCCCGCGCCGGCGGATTTCGATACCGGGTCCGCGGGCGCCTGCGCCGCGATGCTGACCCGGGCGCTGGCGGCCGGACTGGATATCGACCCGTGGTCGGCGGTCGTCCTGGGCGCGGAGGTGCTGCCGATGCGGGCCGACGCCGGACCACGGGCCCTGCGCTCGGTGACCGCGGCCGACTGGCGGGCCGGCGCGCGCTGACCCCGGGTATGCCGACGAGCGTGTCACCGGTAATCGGCCACCTGCGAGAATTCGCGAATGCACATCGCGATCGGCCTGGTTGTCCTGGTGGCCTCGGCGGCGGCCGTGGCGGCGCTGGCGCGCCGAGCCGGCATCTCCGAGCCCCTCGCCCTGACCGTGGCCGGGGTCGCCGCGTCGTATCTGCCGTTCGTCCCCGAGGTCCATCTGGAACCGGAGGTGGTGCTGCTCGGCCTGCTGCCGCCGCTGCTGTACACGGCGGCGATCCGTACCTCGCTGGTGGATTTCCGGGCCAATATCGGCGCGATCGCGCTGCTGTCGGTGGGGCTGGTCCTGTTCAGTACGTTCGCGGTGGCCGCGGTCGTCTGGTGGCTGCTGCCGGTGCCGTTCGCCGTGGCCGTGGCGCTGGGCGCGGTGGTGGCGCCGCCGGATGCCGTGGCCGCGACCGCGGTGGCGCGGCGGATCGGGATGCCGCGCCGGATCGTGTCCATTCTCGAAGCGGAGTCGCTGTTCAACGACGCGACCGCACTGGTGGCATTGCGCACCGCGATCGCGGCGTCGGCGGGTGCGGTCTCGGTGTGGAACGCCGGCGGTGATTTCCTGCTCGCCGCCGGTGGCGGCGCGGTGGTGGGAATCGCGGTCGCGTACGCGCTCGCCCTGCTGCGCCGGCGGATCACCGACCCGGTCCTGGATACGACCCTGTCCTTCCTGGCGCCGTTCCTGGCCTATCTGCCGGCCGAGGAGATCCACGCCTCCGGCGTGATCGCCGTGGTGACCTGCGGGATGATCCTCGGGCACGGGGCACCGGTGTGGCAGAGCGCGGCCTCGCGTACCGCCGAACGCATCAACTGGGGCACCGTGCAGTTCATCCTGGAGAGCGCGGTGTTCCTCATCATCGGGCTGCAGGTGAACACGATCGTCCGGGACGCGTGGGCGAGCGGGCTGGACCACGGCACCCTGATCGTCACGGCGATCGCGGTGCTGCTGGCGGTGATTCTGGCGCGACCGGTCTGGATCTTCGGCTATGCCCTCCTCGAGCGGGTGTTCGGGCGGTCGCCGGCGCCCGCGGCCCATTCGACCGTGGTCTCCTGGGCGGGGATGCGCGGGGTGGTGACCCTGGCCGCCGTGCTGCTGCTGCCCGCGAACACTCCACAGCTGCCGGTATTGAAACTGCTGGCTCTGGTCGTCGTCGCGGGCACTCTGCTGCTCCAGGGCACCTCGCTGTCGTGGCTGGTCCGGCGGCTGCGGCTGCGTGGGCCGAGCCGTGCCGAGGACGCGCTGCAGAAGGCGAATCTGCTGACCCAGGCGTCCAACGCGGGGCTCGCCGCGCTGGACGCGGCGATCGGTCCGGACACCCCGGAGGAGGTCGTGCACTCCCTGCGCGACCGGGTCACCTGGCGGACCAATGCGGCCTGGGAGCGCCTGGGCCGGCCGGAATCCGAGCTGGCGACCCCCACCGCCGAATACCGCCGGTTGCGGTTGGAGATGTTGCGGGCCGAACGGGAGACGGTGCTGCGGGTCCGCGACTCGGGCGGGGTGGACTACGAGATCCTGCAGCACGTCCTGGCCCGGCTGGATCTCGAGGAGTCCATGATCGACCGGTTCGACGAGGGCGACGAGGAGGAGCGGCCCGAGCCGCTGGCGGTCCCGGGCGGCGCGGCCGAGGACTGCGCGCATCTGCGGGCAGCCCCGCTGGTGTGCGAATCCGACGGGCCGGACGTGTGTGCGCAGTGTGTGGCGGAGGGCCTGACATGGGTACATCTGCGCATGTGTCTGACCTGCGGAAATATCGGCTGCTGTGATTCCTCGCCGGGGAACCACGCGGCCGGGCACTACACCTCGACCGATCATCCGGTCATGCGCAGCGTGGAGCCCGGCGAGGCGTGGCGCTGGTGCTATGTCGACGAACTCCTCGGCTGACCTCGATCGGCCTCTCTCGGCGCGCGGTATCCACCGGTGTGCGGCCGGGTCCGGGACTGCCGCACCCGGCGTCGCGGGCGACGCAGGTGAGCGTGCCGGTTCCCGGGATCGCTCGGGCCCCGCGGTCGAGAGCGGACCTCCAGGTGGTGCGGGGCGACCAGCTGCCCGAATCGGCCCCGCAGGATCGGCAGCGACAGCCGGCCCTGTCCGCCGGCTACCCGACAGCGCTCGGGCGGCACCGGGGTGTCCCGGGGCGATTCCGGCAGCCGGGGCGACAGCGGCGGGCGGGGCCGGCCGCTGTCGGTGGCCTGCGGCAGGATGGGCGCCATGACGACAGCACCGGGCAGCACCATGGGCGGGGCCGGCGAAGTCGCCGGCGAACTACGAGAGCACGCGGAGGCGCTGCTGCGCGAGCTCGCCGGGCCGGGCGCCCGCTTGCGGGAGGACCAGTGGACCGCGATCGAAGCGCTCGTGGTCGGTAAACGACGGGCTCTGGTGGTGCAGCGCACCGGGTGGGGTAAATCCGCGGTCTACTTCATCGCGGCGAAACTGTTGCGCGCGCGGGGTCGCGGGCCCACCGTCATCGTCTCGCCGTTGCTGGCCCTGATGCGCAACCAGGTCGCCTCGGCCCAGCGGGCCGGAGTGGTCGCGGCGACGATCAACTCCGGCAATGTCACCGAATGGGACGAGATCCACCAGCAGGTGGCCGCCGGTTCGGTGGATGTACTGCTGGTCAGCCCCGAACGACTGAACAACCCCGATTTCCGGGACCAGGTACTGCCCCGGCTCGCCGCCGACGCCGGGCTGGTGGTCATCGACGAAGCGCACTGCGTCTCCGACTGGGGCCACGATTTCCGCCCGGACTACCGCCGCATCCGTACGCTGATCGCCGACCTCGGCGCCGACGTACCGGTTCTGGCCACCACCGCCACGGCCAACGACCGGGTGGTGACCGATGTGGCCGGGCAGATCGGCACCGACACCCTGGTCCTGCGCGGGGACCTCGACCGTGAGTCGCTGCACCTGTCGGTGGTCCGTTTCGACGACGCGGTGGAGCGCACCGCCTGGCTCAGCGGTCGGCTGGACCGGTTGCCGGGTTCCGGGATCGTGTACACCCTGACCGTGGCCGGCGCCCACGACCTCGCCGATGTGCTGAACTCCCACGGCCACAAGGTGGCCGCCTACACCGGCCAGACCGACCCCACCGAACGGGAAGCCCTCGAGGCCGCCCTGCTGAACAACGAGGTCAAGGCGCTCATCGCCACCTCCGCGCTGGGCATGGGCTTCGACAAGCCCGATCTGGGTTTCGTGGTCCATGTGGGCGCGCCGTCCTCGCCGATCTCCTACTACCAGCAGGTCGGCCGTGCCGGGCGCGCGACCGAACGCGCCGAGGTGGTCCTGCTGCCCGGTCCCGAGGACACCCGCATCTGGAGCTACTTCGCCTCGGTCGCCTTTCCCCGCGAACATGTGGTCCGGTCCGTCCTCGAAGCGCTGGACCGGGAGCGTCCGCAGTCCACCGCCGCCCTGGAACCGCTGGTCGAACTGAACCGCTCCCGGCTCGACATGGTGCTGAAGGTGCTCGATGTGGACGGCGCGGTCCGCCGGGTGCGTGGCGGCTGGCTCGGCACCGGCGAGCCCTGGACCTACGACGCCGACCGGTACGAACGGCTCGAGGCCGCCCGCACGGCCGAACAGCAGGCCATGCTCGACTACCAGAGCACCACCGGCTGCCGGATGGAATTCCTGCGCCGTCAGCTCGACGATCCGGCGCTGCTGGCCGCCGCGCCGGGTACCGGCGCCTGCGGCCGCTGCGACAACTGCACCGGCGAGTATCGCGAGACCACCGTCGACACCGCGGCGGTGGCCGCCACCCGGGCCCGGCTCGACCGGCCCGGTATCGATCTCGCGCCGCGTAAACAGTGGCCGACCGGGATGGCGAAACTGGGGGTGCCGCTGTCCGGCAAGATCGCCGAGGGCGCCGAGACCGGACGGGTGCTGGGCCGGCTGAATTCGCTGGGCTGGGGCCGGCGGCTGCGCCCGATCCTCGACGGTCCCGACGGCCCGGTTCCCGACGAGGTGGTCGACGCGTGCGTTCCGGTCCTGCGGGAATGGGACTGGGCCGTCCGGCCCACCGCGGTAATGGCCCTGGAGTCCGAGACGCATCCGGTGCTCACCGGATCGCTGGCCGAACGTCTCGCCGGGATCGGCCGGCTGCGTAACCTGGGCACCCTGCGCATTCGTCCGGACCGGCCACCGGTCTCCGCCGTCAACTCGGCCCACCGGGTCGCCGCCCTGTACGACGGGTGGGAGGTTCCCGACCTCGGGGCGGCGGACGGTCCCGTCCTGCTGGTGGACGCCCTCACCGACACCGGCTGGACGTTCACCGTCGCGGCGTGGGCGCTACGCCGGGCGGGCGCCCCGGCGGTTCTCCCGTTCGCCCTGGCGACCCCGGCCTGACCGGTGCGTCCGGGATGTCCGCCCGCCGGGTTCGCCCCTTGGCGGTGGGCAGCCGGTCGAGCAGCGCGAACAGGCCGATCAGCACCACGGCCAGGACGACCACCAGAAGTGTGTTGGTCACCGCGGTCGCGTATCCGTTTCGTGTGACATCCAGGAACGGATACGGGTACCAGTCCGTCACGGTGCCGTGGGCGAAGGTGTAACCGATCCAGGCGACCGGCCAGATCAGCGCGGCGGAGACCGTGCGCCGGTCGACCCGGGGCCGGGGCCCGAACAGCAGCCGGGCGGCCGGACCGGCCGGCCGCGCTCGTGACAGCGACACGCGACAGCGGATGCGTAACCGGGCCCGGGTGCGGCAGGATCGGTACGGTGACCACATTGCCCGAGAAGGCCGCCGCATTCCTCGAACTCCATCGCCCCGGTGACCCGGTGATCCTGCCCACGGTGTGGGATGCCTGGTCGGCGGACCTCGTCCAGCAGGCCGGTTTTCCGGCGCTCACGGTCGGCAGCCATCCGCTCGCCGATTCGCTCGGCAAATCCGATCACGAGGGTATGGCCTTCACCGATGTGCTCGGCCGCGTCCGGGAGATCACCTCCGCGGTGGACGTGCCGGTCTCGGTCGATCTCGAATCCGGGTACGGTGTCGAGCCGGCGGCGCTCATCGACGGGTTGTTGCAGGCCGGTGCGGTCGGCTTCAACCTGGAGGACACCGTGCACAAGGAAGGCGGGCGGCTGCGCGAACCGCAGGAGCACGCCGATCTCGTGGGCCGGTTGCGGCAGGCGGCCGACGACAGCGGTGTGCACGTCGTCGTGAACGCCCGCACCGATCTGCTGCTCGCGCCGTCCGGTGATCCGGCCGAACTCGTCGGCCCGGCGATCGAACGGTTGCGGCTGGCGGCCGCGGCCGGGGCCGATGTGCTGTATCCGGTCGGCCGCTACGGGCCCGATGTGCTGGCCCGGCTGTGCGCCGAATTGCCGTTGCCGGTCAACGCGGTCACCGTGCCGGAGCAGGGGGACAAGGCCTATTTCGCGGAAGCCGGGGCGGCGCGCGTGAGCTTCGGGCCGTTCCTGCAGGCCGCGCTCGCGGTGGAGGCGAAACGACTGCTGGAACCCTGGAAATAATTCCCCGGCGGTGAACGGCGCGGGGCCCGGACCGGTCAGGATTGCGGGGCGGGCTCCTCGTCGAGATCCACCTCGTCACGGTCGGCCCATTCGATCAGCTGCCGCAGATCGAATACCGCGTCGTCGATTCCCGCGTGCAGATCGCCGAGTCGGCGGTACCGGGCGGGCACGGTGGCGACGGTGAAATCGCGGGGGTGGATGTCCTCGATCTCGTCCCAGCCCACCGGGGTGGAGACAGTGGCCGCGGGATTGCCGCGCACCGAATACGCGGCGGCGATCGTATGGTCGCGCGCGTTCTGGTTGTAGTCGATGAACAGCCGGCCCGGATCGCGGTCGCGCCGCCACCAGGTCGTCGTCACATCGTCGGGAGCCCGGCGGCGGACCTCTTCGGCGAAGGCCAGGGCGGCGCGGCGCACCTGCTGGAATCCGTGCTCCGGCGCGATCCGCACATAGATGTGCAAGCCCTTGCCGCCCGAGGTCTTCGGCCAGCCGACCGCGCCGATCTCGTCGAGCACCTCGCGGACCACCCCGGCCACCCGCTGCACCCGTGACCACGGACAATCCGGCATGGGGTCGAGATCGATCCGCCATTCGTCCGGACTCTCGGTATCGGCCCGGCGCGAATTCCACGGATGGAACTCGACCGTGGACATCTGTACCGCCCAGATGACTTCCGCCAGTTCGCCGACGCAGAGCTCATCGGCGTGCCGTCCGTAACGCGGGAAGTACACCCGCACGGTCGACACCCAGTCCGGTGCGCCCGCGGGCAGCCGTTTCTGGTGCACTTTCCCGCCGGTCAGCCCCTTCGGGAAGCGGTGCAGCATGCAGGGCCGATCCCGCAGCGCGTTGACGATCCCGTCGCCGACGCTCAGGTAGTACTGCACCAGATCGAGTTTCGTCACGCCGGACTCCGGGAAATAGACCCGGTCGGGGTTGGAGATACGCACGTCGCGTTCTCCGACCGTCAATTCCACCGCCGCGCCCGCACCGCCAGCCATGGTCCGACCCTAGCCGCCGCACGCGGTTCGGGTTCGGTTGTCCGTGGCGCGTCGGTCGCCCGGCCGCCATGCGTACGCCCGCGCCGATCATCGCCACCCCGAACGACCGGTCCGCCGCGTATTCGCGCAGCTTCGCCTCGGCCCCGTCCGGGTCCGCGATCGCCGCATTGTTGACCAGCACGTCCAGGCGGCCGGACCACGGCCCGCACGGTGGCTGCCGCGGCGGCCACCGATTCGTCGGAGGTCACGTCCAGTGTGACGAGGCGGACCCGCACGCCCTGCTCGGCCAGCTCCGCCACTGCGGCGCCACCGCGTGCGGGATCGCGTGCACCGAGGAACACCTCCCAGCCCGATCCGGCCGGTCTGCGCACGGTTTCCCGACCGCATCGCACCGGCCGAGGTGGGCCTTCCGGCAGGACCCCGTCGACAAGTGTCCGGGCTCCGGCGCGAGGAAATCGCGCAACTGGCCGGGCTCAGCGTCGACTACACCGTCCGGCTCGAACAAGGGCGCGGCTCCAAACCTTCCGATCAGGTGCTCGGCACCTTGGCGCGGGCGCTGCGGTTGAGCGACTCCGACCGTGATCTGATCTTCCGGCTCGCCGGGGCCGGGCCCCCGGGGACCGGACGCATTCCCATGCGATACCGACGTGCCGGGCACGCTAGCCGAGCGTCGTATCGATGGCCCGGTTCGGCGTCGCGGGCGGCAGGGACGAACCGCCGTCGGCGGACTCCGCGGCCGTCAGGCTGCCCAGCAGCGACAGCGCGCGCTCGGACGGTGAACCGGGTTCCGCGTGATAGACGATGAGCGTCTGCCCGGATACACCGTTCACGGTGAAACTCTCGTAGGAGAGGGTCAGTTCGCCGACCATCTCATGGTGGAACCGTTTCTTCCCGGCCGTTTTGGTGCGCACATCGTGCCGGGCCCACAACTGCCGGAAATCCTCGCTCTTGAGCGAGAGTTCGCCGACGAGTTCGGTCAATTGCGGGTCGTCCAGATCGGTGCCCGCCGTCGCGCGCAGACTGGCGACCGTATCCGCGGCGATCGAGTTCCATTCGGGGTACACATCGCGCGCCCGCGGGTCGAGGAAGACCATCCGCACCTGGTTGATACCGGGGACCGAGCACGCGTTCACCGCGACGGCCAGCGGGTTGGCCGCCAAGACGTCGAGGCTGCGCCCCAGGACGAGGGCCGGCGTCCGCTCCCACAGATCCATGAGCCGCAACAGCCCGGGCGCCACGCGTTCGGGCCGGCGGGGTCGCTTCGGCCGGGCCGGCGCCGGGCGGGCCAGCTCCCGCAGATGCTCGGTACCTTCCTCGTCCAGCGCGAACACCCGGGCCAGGGCGCTGACCACCTGTTCCGACGGATGTTTATCCCGGCCCTGTTCGAGCCGGATGTAATAGTCCGCGCTCACCCCCGCCAATAACGCGATCTCCTCCCGCCGCAGTCCGGCGACCCGCCGCTGCCCGCCGCCGGGCAATCCGAAGTCCTCCGGCCGGACCAGTTCACGACGGGCCCGCAGGAACGCGCCCAGGCGGTTGTCCGAATGCATGTGTTCCAGGGTAGGGGCGGCCCTGCCCGGCCGGGTGGCCCTGTGACTACCAGGAAGTCCGCGACCTGGCAGCACTCCCGGCCGGGAGCGAGGGTCGAAGCATGACGAACAACGAGAATCCGAACGGACGAGTGGCAGTGGTCACCGGAGCTTCCAGCGGGATCGGTGCCGCGACCGCGCGCCGGCTCGCCGCGGACGGCGTGCGGGTCGCTGTGCTGGGCCGCCGCAAGGAACGCCTCGAAGAACTGGCCGCCGAACTCGGTGGCGGCGCGATCGCGGTGGTCGCCGATGTGACCGATCGCGATTCGGTGCGCGATGCCGCCGCCACGGTGCGGGCCGCGCTGGGGCCGGTCGATCTGGTGGTGGCGAATGCGGGCGTGATGCTCGGCGCGCCCTTCGAAGCCGCCGATGTCGAGGAGTGGGATCAGATGGTCGGGACCAATGTGACCGGCCTGCTGCACACCGCACGGGCCTTCATCGATGATCTGCTCGCGGCCGCCGGCGCCGGCAACCGGGCCGATCTGGTGCTGGTGGGGTCGGTCGGTGGGCACGCCGTATTCCCCGAGTACGCCGTGTACACCGCGACCAAGGCCGCGGTGGCGCATCTGACCCGCAACCTGCGCGCCGAATTCGGTCCCCGGGGAGTCCGGGTGAAGAACGTCGAACCCGGTTTCGTGGCCACCGAACTCGGCGCGGGTATGCGCGGGGAGAAGCAGCAGGCCCAGCTGTCGGAGTGGCGTACGGCTTTCACGATCCTGGAGCCGGGGGATATCGCGGACGCGATCGCGTTCGCCACCTCGGTGCCGGCGCGGCTGAATGTGGCCGAGTTGATCCTGGTGCCCACGCAGCAGGGCTGATTTCCGGGCGAAAGGCCCCGTTCCCGCCCGGTGCCGGGCGGGAACGGGGCCCGAGCGGACGGATTCAGCGCGCCGTCGCGACCAGCGACCGCTCGGCGCCGCGGTCCCGGCGCACCGCGGGCAGGATCCCGCCCACCCAGAGGGCGAGGGTGAAGTACACGATCTGCTCGGGGATCCGGAACCACAGCGGCGTGGCCGCGTCGCCGTTGAGCGGAATATCGTTCAGCGCGGCATGGATATTCGCCGGGATCATGATCACGAGCAGCGCCGCGAGACCCAGGCCGGCCCAGCGGCGGGTGGCGGTCACCACCAACCCCACGGCGCCGGCCAGTTCCAGGACACCGGTGGCGTAGACCGCGAAGTCCGCGAACGGAACAAAGGACGGGACCATGGCCGTCAGGTCGTCGTGGCCGGGCATCACGGTGACCGAGTCGGGTACGAAATGCGCGAGTCCGGTCATGGTGAACAGGAACGCCAGTCCGTGGGCGGCGCTGGCCCGCCACGTGTCGAAGCGCCGGACGCCGATCCGGCCGAGTAGCCGCAGGACCAGTGTGGGGACCACGAACAGCATCAGGGTGTCGAACATGCGGTTCCTGCGAGGCGGGAGTCGGTTGTCCGGTCGCACGGCGCCGGGCAGATCTTGTGGTTATCGACTGATAACGACCCAGATGTTATGCATCGGATGATAACTAGTCAATATGTATCCCGACGCCGCGCTGTTTCGATTGGTGTCGCGACAACGGGCGCGGCAAACGGCGGTCGCTGGCACGGCGCTGTTATCGGTGGTCGCTGGACCGGCCGCGTTCGAACCTGCGGTCGTGACCTCTGTCCGGGGGTCCGCGATGGCGGTGCTGGTGTGAGAAAACCCTGCCGGATCGGGAAATCGCGAAACCCGAGGATCGCGGCCGTGTCTGGTCTGTGTGCCGATCTGGAGGGCATGTTGTACGCCTGGCCGTCGGTGGGATCGTCCTGCTCGTCGGCGTGCTTGTTGTTCAGGGCTGGGTGCGCCGCGGCTCTGCTGCTGTGCACTATCCGTATATCGCCGATGCCAGGAGGGGTTCGGCGCTGATGGCTGGCGTAAATGTGTCACGGAATTCCGATTTCGCCAGCGTCGGTCTATTTTATGAGGTGTGTGTGGATACCGCCCAATATGGCCGGTTATTCGCGCACTCTTTTCAATCTCGCCGAACCGCATCAAAATGTAATGTCAATGCCAGGCGGTAAAGGAATTATTCTATGTGCGTACTGGACCCTTCATCACCTGCCGTGGCATATGCCATAGGGCTATTTCAGACCGATGGCTCTCATGATGGAAGTGTCGAGGGGAAGGGTCGTATCTCGCTGGAACTATCAATTCGCGACCAAAGGATCCTTGCAAGTTTGGCAGAAATTATCCCATGCTACACATCGATTGGATATAGGACGCGCAAGACCAACTTTGCGGACGTGCATCGGAGTGCAGTATTGCGGTTCTACGACCGTGAGACCCGTCGGCAATTCGCAGGTTTCGGTGTAACAATTGGTCGTAAGTCGGAGAAAATTAGGCCACCCGATGGCCCCTTTGCTGAACCGGACTATGTGCGAGGTCTACTCGATGGTGATGGGTCCGTTGGCTTTACAAAGAAGGGTGAGCCATTTGTGGGATTCGGCACGGTGAGCGAAACGGCCGCGTATTTCTACTGCGAAGTAGTAAGAAGGGTTTGTGGTGTAACAAGGAGACCGGGTCGCAACCGACGGGATGGATCCTTCAACATTCTTCTGCTCAACCATGCTGCTGCCCGGCTGGCTGGTTGGGCGTGGTATTCGCCTGATGTGCTCGGTATCGAAAGGAAGCTCATATCCGCCAGGCAAGTTGCGAACTGGATGCCACCAAGTGAGAAGGCCGGCCGGTACGGCGCTGTCCGGACACCCTGGACGGCGCGCGATGACCATATCGTCATGACCCACAGCCAGACAGAAGCCGCGCTTGTCTTGGGGCGCACGATTTCCAGCGTTTCCATGCGCCGGTGGCGATTGCGGAATATGAAAACTTGATCAGATGCTGCCCGACGGCATGACTCACGTGAGTGGGGACGGATATCCCGGCCCCACTCACGTTCAGCCCTTCACGCACAGCACCTGGCGTAGGGTCGCCACGACATCGATCAGGTCCTGCTGGGCTTCGATCACCTGATCGATGTCCTTATACGCTGCCGGGATTTCGTCCAGGACGCCGGCGTCCTTGCGTGATTCCACCCCCTCGGTCTGGGCGATGAGGTCCTTGACGCTGAACTGCCTCTTGGCCGCATTCCGGCTCATTCGTCGACCTGCTCCATGTGATGCGGACCGGAACGAGTCCGGGTTGCCTCTACCGCGCACCACGTAAGAGCGGGTACCCATTGAGCCCGGAATGAGCGCCATATCGCCGACGCCGGCCCGGACTGCGCCCTTACGGGTCACCAGCATGGGCACACCGTCGATCTCCTCCTCGGCCACATAGTTATGGTGACATGAGATAGGCGTATCGAACTGGACACTCCGGTTCGGGAACTGCTTCCGCACCGCTTCGCACACCAGTGCGAGCATGACGGCGCGGTTGCGGGCCGCGTACTCCTGGGCCCAGGTCAGATCGTGCCTATAGGCGGCCATTTCCGGGGTGTTCGCCAAGAAAACGGCAAGATCGCGATCGACCAGGTTCTGGTTGTGTGGGAGCTTGCGGGCCACGGTCATATGCCGCTCAGCGAGCTCCTTGCCGATATTGCGACTGCCGGAGTGCAGGAGGACCCACACCTGGTCGTCCTGGTCCAGGCAAACTTCTATGAAGTGGTTGCCCGAGCCCAGCGAACCCATCTGTTTGTGCGCCTTGGACTCCCGTGGTGCTACTGAGTCGTCGAGGTCGTTGAATTCCGACCAGAATCGATCCCAGCCGATTCGCAGAGTCGGGGTGGCGACGCCTGACCGCCCGGGCGCCAGCTTGGTCACCTGGACAGGATTCTTGTGCGCGGCGAAGCCGACAGGCACCAGTGCCTCGATCGCCGACCGCAGGGCGCGCAGATCGTCGGGGAGGTCGGCGGCGGTGAGATCGGTGCGAACGCTCTCCATCCCGCAACCGATATCCACCCCCACCGCGGCCGGGGCGACCGCGTCGCGCATGGCGATCACCGAACCGACCGTGGCGCCTTTCCCGAGGTGCACATCCGGCATGACCCGGACGCCGTGGACCCATTCCAGCCGGGCGATATTGCGCAGCTGTTGCAGCGCCTGCGCCTCGATATCGTGCTCATGGGCCCACATCAACGTCCGTGCCCGGGTGCCGGACAGCTCGACGGGAAACATCGTCTCGTTCCTTCCCTCCGGGGCGGACCGATATCCGCCGCCGTAATTCCACGGTAGGCCACCGGATACGGGGAGGCGATCGAATTTCCGGGTGGGTGTGGGCGGTGTCCGAGCCCGCGGCGTGCGCAGACTGCGACGTCTCACAGAGGGGGTTCGCCCGGCCCGGCGGACAGGGCGGCTTCGATATCGGCGCGCGACGGGATGGCGGCGCTGGCGCCCAGGACGGTGGTGGCCAGGGCGCCCGCGGCGCAGGCGAACCGTAATGCCTCGGCCGGGCCCCGCGACCAGCGGACGGCCAGGGCTCCGGCGAAGGCGTCGCCCGCGCCGGTGGTGTCGACGACATCGACCGCCGGCCCGGTGACGGAGGTCTGTGTGCCGTCCGGCCCGCGGTGGCGCGCGCCGTCCGCGCCGAGCGTGACCACCAGATGCGGTACCCGGTCGAGCGTGCCGCCCAGGTCCTCGGCCTCGCCCCGGTTCACCACCGCCACATCCACCCGGCTCCACAACTCCGCCGGAAGACGCTGTGCCGGAGAGGGGTTCAGTATCACGGTGGTGCCGTTGTCCCGGGCGTGCCGTACCGCTTCCCCGATGGTCGGGATCGGGACCTCGAGCTGGCACAGCAGGATATCGGCCGCGGCGACGGCGGCGAGATCGCCGGCGCGCAGGGCGCGCAACTCGGCATTGGCACCGCCCACCACGATGATCGAGTTCTCGCCCCCGGCGTCGACCACGATCGAGGCGATACCGCTGGGGCCCTCGATCGTGCGCAACCCGGTGGTATCGACCCCGGCCTCGGTCAGCACCGCGCGCAGTCGCGGCGCGAAGACATCGGTGCCGATCGCGCCCAGGAACATCACCCGCCCACCCGCCCGGCTCGCCGCGACCGCCTGGTTGGCGCCCTTTCCGCCGGGCACCATCGTGAAGCCGCGGCCCAGGACCGTTTCACCGGGCGCGGGCCGGTGATCGGTGGTGGTCACCAGATCCATGTTGATACTGCCGAGTACAGCGATCAGTGGGGTGGTCACGGGGAGAACCTAGCGCGGCGAGTGCCGGTAGAACCGACTTTTCCGGTGCGTAGGCTATAGGCCATGACGGTAGAGACCACCGCTGAGTTCGATATGCGTGCGGCCGTGCACGAGGCCGCCCGCCGGGCGCGGGTCGCTTCCCGGGTCCTCGCCCAGCTCACCACCGACCGGAAGAACGAGGCGCTGCACGCCGCGGCGGACGCGCTGCTCGCCGCCGCCGACACCCTGGTGGATGCCAACGGCGAAGATCTGGTCGCGGCGAAGGCGGCCGGCACCGAGGACTCGCTGCTGGACCGGCTGCGGCTGACCAAGGACCGGATCGACGGTATCGCCTCGGGGCTGCGCCAGGTGGCCGGACTGCCGGATCCGGTGGGTGTCGTGGAACGCGGTTCGACGCTGCCGAACGGACTCGAGATCCGCCAGATCCGGGTGCCCCTCGGCGTGGTCGGCATGGTCTACGAGGCGCGGCCGAATGTCACCGTCGACGCGTTCGGGCTGGCGCTGAAGTCCGGGAACGCGGCGTTGCTGCGCGGTTCGTCGTCGGCGGCGCGGTCGAACGCGGCGCTGGTCGCCGTGCTGCGGGACGCGCTGAGCGGGGTCGGTATCCCGGCCGACGCGGTCCAGCTGCTGCCGAGTTCGGATCGCTCCAGCGTCACCCACCTGATCCAGGCCCGGGGCCTGGTGGACGTGGTCATCCCGCGCGGCGGCGCGGGACTGATCAACGCGGTGGTGCGCGACGCCCAGGTCCCGACCATCGAAACGGGTACCGGCAACTGCCACGTCTACGTGCACTCCGGCGCCGACCTGGATATGGCCGAAGAGATCTTGGTCAACGCCAAGACCCGCCGCCCCAGTGTGTGCAATGCGGCCGAGACGGTGCTGATCGACGCGGCCATCGCCGAGACCGCGCTGCCGCGGCTGAGCAAGGCGCTCGCCGACAAGGGAGTCACCCTGCACGGCGATCTCGACGGGATGGTGCCGGCCACCGACAAGGACTGGGGCGAGGAGTACCTGACCCTCGATATCGCGGTGAAGGTCGTCGACGATCTGGACACCGCGATCGAACACATCAACACCTGGGGCACCGGGCACACCGAGGCCATAGTCACCGGTGAACTGGCCGCGGCCGACGAATTCTCGCGCCGGGTGGACGCGGCGGCGGTCATGGTGAACGCCTCCACCGCCTTCACCGACGGCGAACAGTTCGGTTTCGGCGCCGAGATCGGCATCTCCACCCAGAAACTGCACGCCCGCGGCCCGATGGGGCTGCCGGAACTCACCTCCTCGAAATGGGTGGTCCGAGGGTCGGGTCAGATTCGACCTGTGTAATCCGCGTCGCTCCGGACGATGCGGGTTCTGGACACTATCGCGCCACCCCTCAGAATCGCGCCATCGGCGATCACCACATCGACCAACTCGGCGAGCGCGTGCCACTCCCGGCCCACCCATACATCTCGCGCCCGCAGATGCGGCACGACCACAGCTTCCGCACCGTGGTAGCGGACATGGTCCATTGCGATCATCACCGCCAACCGAGGCACGGCCGTATCCGCGACCACCGTGTACACCACTGTCAGACGATGCAGCTGTGTCAGCTCTTCGATCACGCGAACGGCACCGTCGGACCGGCGTAGAAGGATTGCGCGTCTCATGTCAGCAGACATCGCGTACCTCGTCCGGCGGAGCTGCCCAAAGGTCGCCGATGATGTTTCCCATGTCCCGCCGTAGACGCGTGATATCGGCTGGGGTCCCCGGGCGGGCGCGGTGTCGGCCGTCGGGCTGTGCACGCAGGGCAGCGGCGACCCGCTCCAGTGTCGCGAGGTCGATGGTGGGTTCACCTTCCGGCAGCGGAAGCGCCGCCCGGCGATCCGGCTGATGGGCTAAGGCATTGTCCGGACTTCGCACCGGGACGGCGTAAGCGGGTCGATTCTCCAACTGACTACTCACTGATCCCCTCCATGGTCGGCTGTGGAGCACTGCGGCAGCAGGGCAGATGACCACTCACCCACCCCGCCTGCCACAGACAGCGTCTCGTTGTTCATCGGGACGGCGGAACCTCGTACGTTTCCCACTTGGGGACGTCCTGAGGGTGTACAACGTCCCTATGTCGAATGAGCGGTTACGGGTCGCCATGGCGACCGGAGGGTGGACCCACGCGAGCCTGGCCGAGGCCGCCGGCGTTGATCCGAAATCGGTCGAACGCTGGGTGAACCTCGGCCGGATCCCACGTCGGCGTACCGCGATCCAAGCCGCGGAAAGTTTGGGGGAGGACGTTCATGTCCTGTGGCCCGCTCTACGCCAGGCGCGTACAGCCCGCGCCGTCAGTCCCGAGCTCCTCGCCCTACATGACCAGAGAGCCGACGTTCCGGCGTCGATGTTCATCAACCTGTTCGCCGCAGCAAGCGACCGTATCGACGTCCTGGTCTACGCAGCCGTGTTCCTCCATGAGGCGTACCCACGGCTCAACGACCTGTTGATCGAACGGGCCGAGGCCGGGTGCGCGATACGGATAGCCGTGGGTGATGCAGATAGTGCCAACGTCCAGCAACGCGGCAGGGAAGAGAAGTTCGGGCACGGCATCGAATCCCGGTGCCGTCTCGCGTTGATGCATTATCAGGCGCTGCAACCAACGCCGGGTATCGAGTTGCGGACGCATGAAACGACGCTCTACAACAGCATCTACCGCGCCGACGACCAGATGTTGGTCAACGCCCATGTGTGGGGGGTGAACGCTTACGGTGCGCCTGTCTGGCATCTGCGCCGTACCATCGGCGGTGGGCTGTTCGACACCTACACCGAGAGTTTCGATGCGGTCTGGCACGCATCCCGACCGGTGGGAAGGTAAGCCAATGGCGCGCACCGAGTTCTACGACGACCCAGCTGCGCCACAGCCGAACAGTCTCGTAGTCGCGGCGTCCGCCGTGGTTTGCGACGACAGCGGCCGCATCCTGTTACAGCGGCGCTCCGACAGCGGACTCTGGGCGTTACCCGGTGGCGGCATGGAGATGGCCGACAGTCTTCCCGGCTGCGCTGTGCGCGAGGTCAAAGAGGAAACCGGCCTCGATATCGAGATCACCGGACTCGTGGGTACCTACACCGACCCCCGCCACGTGATCCTCTACAGCGACGGCGAGGTCCGCCGCCAGTTCAACGTATGTTTCCGGGCTCGTGTCATCGGTGGCGGCCTCGCTATCTCCGACGAGTCCACCGAACTACGGTTCGTTGCCCCCGCCCAACTCGAAAGCCTCGAGATGCACCATACGCAGCGACTCCGGCTGACCCATTATCTGGAGGGGCGAAGCACGCCCTACCTTGGATGAGGTGTCCCGTGGCCCCGGGGGACGACGCCGGGCGCGTAACCGCCCGGTAGCGTGGGGTGGAGAGTTCGACGGAAGGACGGCCCGATGGAGCCCGCGAGTACCCCCACCCCGCCGGTTCAGGAGCCGATCTTCGCATCGGTCGACGATGTGGTGCACCGCCTCGCCGAGACCGGATACCTGGCCGACAAGGCCACCGCGACCTCGGTCTTCCTGGCCGACCGGCTCGGTAAACCGCTGCTCGTCGAAGGTCCGGCGGGGGTCGGTAAAACCGAGCTGGCGCGGGCCGTGGCACAGACGGCGAACGCCGGGCTGGTGCGGTTGCAGTGCTACGAGGGTGTGGACGAGGCGCGGGCGCTCTACGAGTGGAACCACGCCAAACAGATCCTGCGGATCCAGGCATCCAGCGGAAACGACTGGGCCGAGACCGAATCCGACGTGTTCACCGAGGAATTCCTGCTGTCCCGGCCCCTGCTCACCGCGATCCGGCGTACGGATCCGACGGTACTGCTCATCGACGAGACCGATAAAGCCGATGTGGAGATCGAGGGCCTGCTGCTCGAGGTGCTGAGCGATTTCGCGGTGACCGTGCCGGAACTGGGCACCATCACCGCGACCCGGACCCCGTTCGTGGTCCTCACCTCCAACGCCACCCGTGAACTGTCCGAGGCACTCAAGCGGCGCTGCCTCTATCTGCACCTGGACTTCCCGGACGAGGATCTCGAACGGCGGATCCTCGCGAGCCGGGTCCCGGAACTACCCCAGGCGGTGACCACCCAGCTGGTGCGGATCGTGCACGTGCTGCGCGCCATGCAGTTGAAGAAACTGCCTTCGGTCGCCGAATCCATCGACTGGGCCCGCACCCTGCTCGCGCTCGGGCATACCGAGCTCGACGACGCCACCGTCCGGGAAACGCTGGGCGTGGTGCTCAAACACCGCAGCGACCACCAGCGGGCGCTGGCCGATCTGAAACCGGCCTGACCGTGGTGGCCACCGACGACCAGCCCCTCGCCCCGCACGGTCTGCCGGGGCATCTGGTCGGTTTCGTGGAGGCGCTGCGGGCGCGGGGGATACCCGTGGGCCCGTCGGAGACGGTGGACGCGGGCCGGGTGCTGTCGATCCTGGATCTGCTGGACCGGGAGTCGGTTCGCGAGGGACTGGCCTGCGCCCTGTTGCGGCGCACCACCCATCGCGGCACCTACGACGGGCTTTTCGACCTGTGGTTCCCGGTGGCCATCGGGGACCGTGCCGCCGCGGCGGAAGCCGAGATCCCGTACCGCGACGACGGGCAGGTCGATATTCCCGGACTGCGGCGCATGCTGGCCGAGATGCTCGCCGACGAGGGTTCGGGACAGCAGCAGGCGCTGATGGCCGCCCAGCTGGTCGAACAGCTCGGGCAGTACCGGTCGGCGCGGGGCGCGTCCTTCTCGTCGTATCAGGCATTGAAAGAGGTGCAGCCGCAGACGCTGCTCGCACAGATCCTGGCCGCCATGGCCACGCCCGGTATGAGCGATTTCGACACCGAGATCGCGCGCCGGGCCGCCCGCTCCCGTATCGAGAAGTTCCGGCGCACCGTGGAGGCCGAGACCCGGCGGCGGGTGGCCGAACGCATCGGTAAGGAACGGGTCGCCTCCTACGGGGTCCCGCGGCAGGCCGAGGAAGTGGATTTCCTGCGGGCCTCGCAGGCGGAGCTGGCCGAACTGCGGCGCAGCACGCAGCGGCTGGCCCGGATCCTGGCATCGCGGCTGGCGGTGCGGCGCCGGCACGCCAAACGCGGCGAGATCGATCTGCGCAAAACCCTGCGCAAGTCCATGTCCACCGGCGGGGTACCGATCGATCTGGTGAACCGCAAACCCCGGCCCGGCCGGCCCGAACTGGTCCTGCTCTGCGATGTGTCGGGCTCGGTCGCCGGTTTCAGCAATTTCACCCTGCTGTTGGTGAGTGCGTTGCGTGAACAGTTCTCGAAGGTCCGGATCTTCGCCTTCGTCGATCACACCGACGAAGTGACCAGGTTCTTCGATCCGCACACCCAGCTCGACGAAGCCATGCAGCGGATCTTCGCCGAGGCCGATATCGTCGGCTTCAACGGCCACTCCGACTACGGCAGCGCGCTGACGAGCTTCGCCGAGGCGTTCCCGGACGCCGTCACCAGCCGCAGTTCCCTGCTGATCCTGGGTGATGCCCGCACCAACTACCGCGACCCCGAACTGCCGACCCTGCGTGAGCTGGTCGAGGTCGCCAAGCACGCGCACTGGCTGAACCCGGAACCGCGCACCAACTGGGGATCCGGGGATTCGGCCGCCGACCGGTACCAGCAGGTCATCGAAATGCACGAATGCCGGTCGGCGGCGCAGCTCACGGCTGTGGTCTCCCGTTTGCTACCGGTCTGAATGCCTTCGCCGGCGTTTCGGCCGCCGCGGACCGCAGGCCCCCCACCGGCGAAGGCCGATCGGTCGGCGGGGGCCGGTGGCCGACCCGTTAAGCTCGACACTCATGCACGGAACGGGCCGGGGTGGACGCAAGCTGGGTGTGATGGGCGGCACCTTCGACCCCATCCACCACGGACACCTGGTCGCGGCCAGTGAAGTCGCGCACCGGTTCGACCTCGACGAGGTGATCTTCGTCCCCACCGGACAGCCCTGGCAGAAGACCGATCGCCAGGTCAGCCCCGCCGAGGACCGGTATCTCATGACGGTGATCGCCACCGCCTCCAACCCGCGGTTCTCGGTGAGCCGGGCGGATGTGGAGCGGAGCAAGGTGACCTACACCGTCGACACCCTGCGTGATCTGCACGCCCAGTACCCGGGTGCGGAACTGTTCTTCATCACCGGGGCCGACGCGCTGGCCAGCATCCTCACCTGGCAGGATTGGGCCGAACTGTTCGAGCTGGCGAAATTCGTGGGGGTCAGCCGGCCGGGGTACGAGCTGAACATCGACCATCTCGCCGACCATCTACGAGGTATGCCCGAGGACGCGGTCACCATGATCGAGGTCCCCGCGCTGGCCATCTCGTCGAGTGAATGCCGCCGTCGCGCGGCCGAGGGGCGGCCGGTCTGGTATCTCGTACCGGACGGGGTCGTGCAGTACATATCGAAGCGGCATCTCTACGTGCCCGCTCGAGCGGAAGGTGATGGAAACGTGAACGAGGTGCTGGCATGAGCGGTGTACGCCCGGAGGCGGCAGCCTGCGTGACCACGGAGGCCGTGCGGCGCCCGTGCCCGGAGGTGACAGCGTGAGCGCGACGGAGGAAGCGGTGCGGATGGCGACCGTCGCCGCGCTGGCCGCGGACGAGAAGCTGGCCGCCGATGTGGTCGTGCTGGACGTCTCCGAACAACTCGTGATCACGGACTGCTTCGTGATCGCTTCGGCGCCGAACGAGCGCCAAGTCAATGCCATCGTCGATAATGTCGAAGAGAAACTGCGCGCGGCCGGTCATAAACCGGTACGCCGGGAAGGGACCCGCGAGGGCCGTTGGGCACTCTTGGACTACGTCGACGTGGTGGTACACATCCAGCACAACGACGAACGTAATTTCTATGCGCTGGAACGATTGTGGAAAGACTGCCCCATCGTTCCGGTCGAGGGGATCGGCGCGCCACCGGCCGCCGGAGACGAAAGTGCTGGAGAAACCGAGTGAGACAGAAAACCGGTGTGCGCACCCTGATCCTGTTGCGCCACGGGCAAACCGAATGGAACGCCAACGACCGGATGCAGGGGCAGATCGACACCGATCTCACCGATCTGGGACGGCGGCAGGCGAAAGAGGCGGCGCGGGAACTGATGTCCCACAAGGCCGTCGGCTTGATCTCCTCCGATCTGCGCCGCGCCTACGACACCGCGCTGGCGCTGTCGGAGCATTCCGGACTCGAAGTGGTCCGGGAGCCGCGGCTCCGGGAGACCCACCTCGGTGACTGGCAGGGGATGGGGGATGTCGAGGTCGATTCACTCTATCCCGGTGCCCGGCTGGAGTGGCGGATGGACGCCACGTTCACCCCGCCCAATGGGGAATCGAAACTGGAGGTCGGCGCTCGCGCACTGCCGGTCGTACAGGAGTTGTTCGACGAGCGGCAGGATTGGCCCGGCGCCACTATGATTCTCGTGGCGCACGGCGGGCTGATCGCCGCGCTCACGGCCGCGTTGCTCGATCTGCCGCCTCGGAACTGGCCGGCCCTCGGTGGCCTGGCCAATGCCAGCTGGGTGCAGCTGAGCAGCCACGGCCCGAGCCCGGACAAGCCCGGCTGGCGTCTCGATGTGTGGAACGCAGCGGCGAAAGTAGCACCCGATGTCATCTGAAGACCTGAACCGCCAGATACCGGACGAACTGTTCCGGAAGGTATCCGCGAAACCGGAGCGTGCGCTACCCGATGCCCTGTTCGGCCCGGCGCCCCAACGAGAGGCGGGCGGGACCGCCGACGACACCGGTGCCGCCGAGGCCGGCGACGTCCGGAAGGCCGTCTGACCCCAGGAGGATTCCGCAGTGACATCCACGTCGGCGGGTACGCATGCGCCCGGTCCGGGTAGCGAAGCGGAGAACACCGGCCCGGAAACGGGTCCCGTCGCGGAGGCAGTTACCGAGCCACTGATCGCGCCGGACGTGGAGGTCACAACGGATCCCGCTGTCCCCACCGGCTCCGCGGATCCCGGCGTCCCGCGACCGGTTCTGCTGGTGATCGCCGATTCGCTGTCCTATTTCGGCCCCAAAGGGGGGCTGCCGGCCGATCATCCCCGTATCTGGCCGAATCTGGTGGCGGCCGAACTCGATTGGGATGTCGAACTCGTCGCCCGGATCGGCTGGACCTGCCGGGACGCCTACTGGGCGCTGATCGGTGACCCACGGGTCTGGGCGGCTGTCCCGCGCGCCGGTGCCGTGGTCTTCGCGGTGGGCGGCATGGATTCGCTGCCCTCACCGTTGCCCACCGCACTACGGGAACTGATCCGCTATGTGCGGCCGTCGGGTCTGCGCCGGGTGGTGCGTTCGGCGTACCAGTGGATCCAGCCCCGCGCCGCGAGACTCGGCCGCCCGGTGGCACTTCCGCCCGAGGTGAGCGTGGACTATCTGGAGCAGTGCCGGACGGCCCTGGGTCAGCTCCGGCCCGAACTGCCCGTGGTCGCGGTACTGCCGTCGGTGCACGACTGCGCGGCATACGGCCGGGTGCACAGCGGCCGCGAACCGGCGGTGCGCGCCCTGCAGGCCTGGTCGCGGCGGTGCGGCGTCCCGCTGGTGGATCTGAAGGCGGCGGTCCACGACAACATCTACTCCGGCGATGCCAACCCCGACGGGATCCACTGGGGTTGGGACGGGCACACCGAGGTCGCCAAGGCGATGGTGAAAACGCTGCAAGAGGTCGGGTGAGACGTGGCGGTCGTGGTCGTCACCGATTCGTCCGCCAGCCTGCCCGCGGAGCTGATCGGCGAGCTGGGTATCGAGGTGGTGCCCCTGCACGTGCTGGTGGGGGATACGCAGATCCGTGAGGGTGTCGACGAACTCGCCGTCGACTACGCCGCCGATGACGTCACCACGTCGGCGCCGTCGCCGGGTGAACTGCGCGACGCCTATACCGAGGCGCTGCGGCGCAGCCGCGGCGACGGTGTGGTCGCGGTGCATCTGTCCCGGCAGCTCTCGGCGACCTGGGAGGCGGGCCGGCAGGCCGTCCGGGATATGGACGCCGCGGAGTCGGTGCTGCTGGTGGATTCGCTCGGCGCGGGGCTGGCGACCGGTTTCCCGGTACTGGCCGCCGCGCGGTGCGCGGGCGCCGGCGGCACGCTCGCGGCCGTGTACGAGGCCGCGGTGCGGGCGGCGGCGGGCTCCCGCACGTTCTTCGTGGTGAATCGCACCGAGCAACTGCGTCGCGGGGGAAGGCTCAGTACGGCAGCGAGTTTCTTCGGCAGCGAGCTGGTCAGCAAACCGGTACTGCAATTGGTGCAGGGGCGGCTGGAGTTACGGGACAAGGTGCGTACCCGGTCGAAGGCGTTCGCGAAGCTGGTCGCGGCCGCCGAGGAGGCCGCCGGGGCGGGTCCGGCCGCGGTGGGGGTGCAGCATCTGGCGGCCGCCGAGGCCGCCGAGACGGTGACGAGCCAACTGCGCGACCGTCTTCCGCAGGTCGCCGAGGTTCACATCGCCGAATTCGGGCCGGCACTGGCCGTCCATCTCGGGGTCGGCGCGGTCGGGGTACTGGTACTCCCCGGCGGGTGCGGCTGACCGGCCGCGGTATCCGCCACGGCCAGTTCATCCACAGGCCGGAGTTGTCCACAGACCTGTCGAAATTCCAGGTGGGTCCGGGTTTTCGGTGACAGGCCGGGCCTAGCGTCACGGGCATGGCACCACACGACGAGCGCGAACGGGTACGCAGACAACTGGGCGGCCACCTCGGCGAGTTACCGCGGGACGACCAGGAGGGCCGGGCACGTCCGAGGCCGGACCCCACGTTCGCCGAAGCCGATGCCGTACGGACCCCGCGCTGGCTGGACGACGAACCCGCCCCGCCCGGTTGGCGGGACCGCCTGGTCCCCGACCGGTTCCGGGGCGCACGCCTGGACAGCGGCCGGCGCGGGGTGGCGGCCATGGCGGGTATCGGCCTGCTCGCCGGGCTGCTGACGGTCGTGATGGTGCTGTGGGATCGTCCGGTCGCGCAATCGGTTCCCCCGCTGCCCGCGGTGGCGGCGGCCGCGATGCCGGTGGATTCCCCGGCAGCCGGGCCGGCGCCTCGCGCGGCGGAGCCGGCGCCGACCGGAGCGCAGCCCGCCGAACTGGTGGTGAGTGTAGTGGGCCTGGTGAACCGGGCAGGTCTGGTGCGGCTGCCACCCGGCGCCAGGGTCGCCGACGCGATCTCGGCGGCGGGCGGTGCGCTCGACGGCGCGGACCTGGCGGGACTGAACCTGGCCCAGCGGCTGGCCGACGGCGACCAGGTCCGGGTGGGTCCCGGCGAACCCGGCGGCCCGCTGCCGGGGAGCGCGACGATCAGCGGCGGTTCCGCGGGCTCCCCGCCCGCCGCCGATCCGAACGGTGGTGGGGCCGCGGCAGGTGCACCGGTGGATCTGAACGCCGCCACCGAAGCCGAGCTCGACGCACTGCCCGGAGTCGGGCCGGTGACCGCGAAGGCGATCATCGCCTGGCGCGAAACCAACGGACGGTTCACCGATGTGGAGCAGCTGGCCGAGGTGGACGGTATCGGTCCCGCCCGGCTGGCCCGGCTGCGCGAGATGGTGACGGTATGAAGGCGCTGCCCATGCGGGTGCGTGGCGCGGGCGCCGAACCTGGACCGAGACCGGGTCGCGATCCGGGTCGCGGCGCGCTCCCGATACGAGGTCGGCGCTACGCGCAAGTGGTCCGCGGTCGGCGAACCGGACGCCGGTCGGGCGGTTGTGAACCACACCCGCGGCACCTACCCGGCGGCGCGGGGTTCGGAGTCCGGTCCGGGCGGTGGAGCGGCACCCAGGGAACGGGTGCGGTCCGCACGGTAGGGGCCGCCCTCATCGATGACTTCACCGGCCGCTCTGTTGTCCGCGGGCGCGGCCGGCGGCTGCTCTGGCAGCTCGGGCGGATATTCGCGCAGGTGTGCCGGTGAGCGCGACGCCGGGCACGGAGCTCCGGCAACGAGCAGCGGGAGCGAAAGATGATGCGGCGGGCCCGGATACGGTGCTGGACGCGCGGTTGCTGCCGGCCGCGCTGACCTGCTGGCTCGTCACCGTCCTCGCGGTCGGCGCCGGCTGGGTTGCCGGGGTGGTCGTCGCGCTCGCGCTGGCCGTGCTCGCCCTGATGTCCTGGGCACTGCTGTGGACCGGGATCGCCCACCGCAGCGAACGCCGCCGTGTCGTGGCGACCGTGGTGCTGGGTGCCGCGCTGATCGGTTCGGCGTTCGCCTGCGCCGGCGCGTGGCAGGAGCACCGGGCCGGCGCTCATCCGCTGCGCTCGGTGCCGGCCGCGGCGACCGTCGAGGTGGTGATGGTGCCGGGGGACGATCCGAAACCGGTGCGCAGCAGTGGGTCCGGGCGCGGACGGCTCTGGGTGGTACGCGGCGAACTCCGGGAGTTCCGCTATCGCGACCGGGTGGTACGCGGCGGTGGGGCGGTGGTGGTGCTGGCCGCGGGGCCGGCCTGGGCGGAACTACTGCCGGGGCAACCGATCGAATTCCGGGCCCGGCCCGCGCCCCCGCGCAGTCACGATCTGACGGTGGCCACCCTGCGGCCGGTGGACGAACCGGACACCGCGGGCCCGCTGCCGTGGTGGCAGGCGGCCGCCGACTCGGTGCGTTCGGATCTGGTCGCGGCAGCCGGCCGGGCACTCACGCCGGACGCGGCGGGACTGCTGCCCGCGCTCGTCGCCGGAGACACCTCGGCGCTGAGCGACCGGGTACACGACGACTTCGTCGCCGCGGGCCTCCAGCACCTGACGGTTGTCAGCGGGGCGAACTTCTCGATCCTGCTCACCGCGGTGCTCGCCACCACCCGACTGCTCACCCTCGGTCCGCGTCTGTCGCTGCTCTGTGCCGCGGTGGCCCTGGTGTCTTTCGTGATCATCGCGCGGCCCGACCCCAGCGTGCTGCGCGCCGCGGCCATGGGGTCGGTGACGCTTCTGGCGTTGCTGACCGGCCGCCGCAAACAAGCCCTGCCCGCCCTCTGCGCCGCGGTGATCGCCTTGCTGGCGCTACGGCCCGCGCTCGCCGTTCAGGCCGGGTTCGCGCTCTCGGTCCTCGCGACCGGTGCGCTGCTCCTGCTCGCCCCCGGCTGGGCCGATCATCTGCGGGCCTGTGGCTGGTGGCGGCTCCCCGCCGAACTGGTCGCGGTGGCGGCCGCGGCCTTCGTTGTCACCACACCGCTCACCATCGCGATCTCGGGGCAGCTCAGCCTGGTGGCCGTGGCCGCCAATATTCTCGTGGCTCCGGTGATCGCTCCGATCACCATCGGCGGAGCCCTGGCGGCCGTGGCGGCCACCTGCTGGGACCCACTCGCGCACCTCGTCCTGCGGCCGATCGGGCCGCCGATGTGGTGGCTGCTCACCGTGGCGACCGAGGCGGCCGCCGTACCGGGCGCGCTCGTCACGGTCCCCGGCGGTACACCGGGCGGCATGCTCGCCGCCGTGGTCGTCGCCGGTGGAATCGCGGCCCTGCGGTGGACCCGTTTCCGGCGCATGCTGTCGGCCGTATCACTCGGAGTTCTCGCCGCGTACCTGCTACTGGTCTTCGGGTTCGGCTGATCCGCCGTTCCCTGGGCCGGCCGGAACCTTCCCTGGGCCGGCCGGAACCCCTTCCCGCGGACTTGTGACCGGGTCGGACCCGGGCGTGGGTGCCGACCGGCCACCTTGCTCGGTAGCTCGAACGGCAACGGCGCGTTGCCGCCCGGCAGGCGAACCCGCCGCGGACCGCCCGGTGTCGCCGCCACGGCCGCCGGATCGCCGAACCGGATCGATGACGAGACCGCGGGACGGGTGAACGCAATCGTCAGGCGCTCGACGACGGCCCCGGGACGACGGCGACGGCGGCACCGCCGGCCGCGTATTTCGATCTGCCGCGCGCAGCCGCTGTGGGATCTCGAGCGCCCTCGAGTCCGCTCCGCCCGGGCTGCGGCCGGTGGTCGGAGGGCAGCCGTACGATCGGAGCGTGAGCGAGCGACCTGCGGCCCTGCATCTGGTGCTGGGCGATGAGGAACTGCTGATCCAGCGTGCGGTGGCCGAGGTCACCGGGCAGGTGCGGGCGGTCGCGCCGGATCCGGACGCGGTCCCGGTGGACCGGTTGCGGGCCGGTGATGCCGGCAGCGCGGAGTTGGCGGAACTGCTGAGCCCCTCGCTGTTCGCCGAGGACCGGGTGATCATTCTGGAGGCGGCGGATCAGGCCGGTAAGGACGCCGTCGCGGTGATCTCCGAAGCCGCCGCGGCGCCACCCGAGGGGGTGGTGCTGATGGTGGTGCACTCCGGTGGGGGACGCGCCAAGGCCATGGTGCCCGAGTTGCGGAAGGCCGGGGCGGTGGTGCACGAATGCGCGAAGCTCACCAAGGCCTCGGAGCGGGCCGAATTCGTCCGGGCCGAATTCCGGGGCGCCGGGGCGCGGGTGTCGGCGGATGTGGTGCAGGCCGTACTCGACGCGGTGGGTTCGGAACTGCGTGAACTGGCGGCGGCCTGCTCGCAGCTGGTCGCCGATACCGGGGGGAAGCTCGATGTCGCGGCGGTCCGCCGGTACTACTCCGGCAAGGCCGAGGTGTCCGGTTTCGAGGTCGCGGACCTGACCGTGGCCGGAAACCGGGCGGGCGCGGTGGAGGCGCTGCGCTGGGCGCAGGACCGCGGGGTGCCGCATGTGGTGCTGGCCGACGCACTGGCCGATTCCGTGCACACCATCGCGAAGGTGGGGTCCGCGGGGCGCGGGGATCCGTTCAAACTGGCGGGTCCGCTGGGTATGCCGCCGTGGAAGGTGAAGAAGGCCCAGTCACAGGCCCGCGGTTGGACTCCGGCCACGATCGGGTCGGCGCTGCAGGTCGTGGCGACGCTGAACGCTGATGTCAAAGGCGGCGCCGCCGATTCCGGGTTCGCGCTCGAGGACGCCGTACTGAAGCTGCTCGCCCTGCACGGGCGCAGCTGACGGGGCCGGCGCGGACCGGCGGAAGGGTGGTCGCTATTCGACCGCGCTGAGCCCCAGCGCTTCCTCGGCCGCTTCGTCGTAGCGGCCGTCCCACTCCTCGTAGACGGGGGTCTCCTCGTCCCGGGTGACCATCCAGACCACCACCGGACCGCCATCGTCGTCGGCCGGGACCAGCACGTTCTCGATCCTGACACCGATACCGAGGACTTCGGCGGCCCGGATCACACCGGGCAGGTCCTCGGCTTGGACTACCGATTGGTTCGCATACACCGTAACCATGCGCCGCATGCTACGGCAGGAAGGGGACAACCGGATCGGCGCCATCCGGGAACGGCCGGAAAAACCGCGTTGACCGGGCGCCGGGAACACCAAAAGCCGCCGTGGTCCTCAATGCCGCGGCGGCCGGTTGTCGAAAGAGATCAGTTGATCAGATCTTGTTCAGCGCGGTGGCCATCGCCGACTTCTTGTTGGCGGCCTGGTTGGCGTGGATCACGCCCTTGGAGGCGGCCTTGTCGAGCTTGCGGCTCACCACACGGAGACGCTCGGCGGCGGCTTCCTTGTCACCGGTCGCGGCGGCGGTCCGGAAGGCGCGGATATGGGTGCGCAGTTCGGACTTCACCGACTGGTTGCGCTGACGCGCCGCCTCGTTGGTGCGGATCCGCTTGATCTGGGACTTGATGTTGGCCACGCCGGTATCCTCTGGTTCCTGTTTGGTTCGGTCGGAAAGTCTGTGTGCACCCCCGCCCTGGTGCTCGTCCACCGAAGGGAACAGCCGGGCACGGGGTAGGCAACGCCGATTGGCCAGGTTACCAGCACGTGGCGGCGCGACGAAATCGTGGGCGGATCGTCACATCGCGGGCGAGGCGATGCCGTTGTGCCGGTCGAACGCCCCGCGTATCGTGCCCCACGATCGGCACAGGAGTTGAGTTTTCCCAGCAGGACCCAGGTGTTTCCCGGTGTGCGCCCCGGCACCAGGCGGGGCGGCGATCCTCTCGGAAGGCGGACCGGTATGTCTCCCACTGCGCAGGAAAAGGAAGCGATCCTCGAGGGCGTCGAACCAGCGGTTCCGTCCGATCCCAAGAAATGGGCCGCCGAGGCGTTCGGCACGTTCGTCCTGGTGATGGGTGGCGTGGGGACCGCCGTCCTGGCGGGAGAGAAGGTGGGCCCGCTGGGTGTCGCGCTGGCCTTCGGTCTGTCCCTGCTGCTCCTGGTCTACGCCATCGGACCGGTTTCGGGGTGTCATGTGAATCCGGCCGTCACCGTGGGGCATTACCTGATGGGCCGATTGTCGCCGGTCAGCGCAGTGGGTTACCTCGTCGCGCAGGTGGTGGGCGGTCTGGTGGCGGGGCTGGTGTTGTTCGCGATCGCGAAGAACCTGCCCTCCTACGATCGCGCCGCCGACGGCCTGGGCGCCAACGGCTGGGGTTCGCACAGCCCGTCGGCGGTCACCGGCCCGGCGGGGGATGTGGTGATCCAGGACGGGTACGGCCTGGCCGCCATGATCATCGTGGAGGTGATGCTCACCGCGCTGCTGGTCTTCGTGGTGCTCGCCTCGACCGACCGGATCTCCGAGATTCCCCAGGCGGGTCTGGCCATCGGGTTCACCCTGGCGGTCATCCACCTGATCTCGATCCCGGTCGACAACACCTCGGTCAATCCGGCGCGCAGTCTGGCGGTGGCCCCGTTCCAGGACGGCGCGCCGGCCCAGCTGTGGGCTTTCATCGTGTTCCCGCTGATCGGCGGGGTGCTGGGCGCGCTGGTGTACGGAATGCTCTTCGGCCGTTCCCGGTATCTGGAGGTCTGACCGGGCGCTCGTCAGCTCCAGCGGTATTCGCGGACGAGCCGGTGGGCGACCAGGTCGAACAGTTTGCGCGGCAGGATGGCGCCCTCACGGCGGATACCGTCCTCGGGGACATCGAGCACCCGGTCCAGCCGGACCCAGCTGTCCCGGCCCTGGTGATCCCAGGTGCCCGCGCCGATCCCGATCCAGTCCGGATCGTCGCCGCGCACCGGGTTGGAGCTCAGCATGAGCCCGAGCAGCGTATGTCCGTCACGTCCGACCACCAGCACGGGACGGTCCTTGCCGTTGCTCGGGTCCTCTTCGAAGGGGACCCAGGTCCAGACGATCTCGCCGGGGTCGGCGCGGCCGTCCAACTGGGGGGCGTACACCACGCGCCGCGCGCGGTGGGCGGTCGGTACCGGGGTGGAGGCGGCGGGCCGTACCGGGACGCCGCCGGGTGCGGCCGGACGGCGGCCGCGGCCCGAACCGTCGCGGGCACCCCAGCGGTCGAGTAGGGCCTCGACCAGTCGCGGCGCCTGCCGCTTGACGATCTTCGGACCCTGTTGTTTCGCGATCGCGGTGAGTTGCTTGCCGAGACTGTTCCAACTTCGGGCCATCTCAGGAGAATAACGTCACGCCGCCGCCGAAGATATCGCCTCCGGTGGGCCGCGGCGGGACCTGGGCGGCGGCGGGCGGGGTCCAGCATGGGACGATGGTCGGCAGTACGCCCGATACCCCATGAGGAGTGGAGTGCCCGCCAGCTTCGCCGATACGACGTTCACCGATCCGTCGCGGATCCGGAACTTCTGCATCATCGCGCACATCGATCACGGCAAGTCGACGCTGGCCGACCGGATGCTGCAGCTCACCGGTGTCGTGGAGGACCGGCAGATGCGTGCGCAGTACCTGGACCGGATGGATATCGAGCGAGAACGCGGGATCACCATCAAGGCCCAGAACGTGCGGCTGCCGTGGACGTCGCGGTCCGGGGAGCACGAGGGCGAGGATTTCGTCCTGCACCTGATCGATACGCCGGGCCACGTGGACTTCACCTACGAGGTGTCACGGGCGCTGGAGGCGTGTGAGGGCGCGATCCTGCTGGTCGATGCCGCGCAGGGAATCGAGGCGCAGACCCTGGCGAATCTGTACCTGGCGCTGGACAAGGACCTGGAGATCATCCCGGTCCTGAACAAGATCGACCTGCCGGCCGCCGATCCGGAGCGTTACGCGGCCGAACTCGCCCATATCGTCGGCTGCGAGCCCGAGGATGTGCTGCGTGTCTCCGGGAAGACCGGGGTGGGCGTGATCGAACTGCTGGATCGGGTGATCGAGCGGGTGCCGGCGCCGGTCGGGGACGCGGATGCCCCCGCGCGGGCGATGATCTTCGACTCGGTCTACGACACCTACCGCGGCGTGGTCACCTACGTCCGGGTGGTGGACGGCAAGCTGACACCGCGCGAGAAGATCAAGATGATGTCCACCGGGGCGACCCACGAGTTGCTCGAGATCGGCATCGTCTCACCGGAACCCAAGCCCACCCAGGGCCTCGGGGTCGGGGAGGTCGGCTATCTGATCACCGGTGTGAAGGATGTCCGGCAGTCGAAGGTCGGCGATACCGTGACCGCCGCCCGCAACGGCGCGATCGAACCGCTCACCGGCTACCGCGAACCACGTCCGATGGTCTACTCGGGGCTATATCCGGTGGACGGGTCGGACTACCCGGATCTGCGTGACGCGCTGGACAAACTCCAGCTCAACGATGCCGCTCTCACCTACGACCCGGAGACCTCCGTGGCGCTCGGGTTCGGTTTCCGCTGCGGGTTCCTGGGTCTGTTGCATATGGAGATCACCCGGGAGCGCCTGCAACGCGAATTCGGTCTCGACCTGATCTCCACCGCGCCGAATGTTGTCTACCGGGTGGTGATGGAAGACGGCGCGGAACATATCGTGACGAATCCGTCGTACTGGCCGGAAGGCAAGGTGCGCGATGTCTTCGAGCCGGTCGTCAAGGTCACCATCATCTCGCCGAGCGAATTCATCGGCGCCATCATGGAGTTGTGCCAGTCGCGGCGCGGTGACCTCGGCGGGATGGACTACCTGTCGGAGACCCGCGTCGAGCTGCGCTACACCCTGCCGCTGGCCGAGATCATCTTCGATTTCTTCGATTCGTTGAAATCGCGGACCCGCGGCTACGCCTCGCTCGACTACGAGGAGTCCGGGGAACAGGAATCGCAGCTGGTCAAGGTGGATATTCTGCTGCAGGGTGAGGCGGTCGACGCGTTCAGTGCCATCGTGCACCGCGACGCCGCCCAGGCCTACGGGCACAAAATGACCACCAAACTGCGCGAATTGATCCCGCGTCAGCAGTTCGAGGTGCCGATCCAGGCGGCCATCGGGTCCAAGATCATCGCCCGCGAGAACATTCGCGCCATCCGCAAGGACGTGCTGGCCAAGTGCTACGGCGGTGACATCAGCCGTAAGCGCAAACTGCTGGAGAAGCAGAAAGAGGGCAAGAAGCGGATGAAGACGATCGGCCGGGTCGACGTCCCGCAGGAGGCCTTCGTCGCGGCGCTGTCCTCGGACGCGCAGTCCGATAAGCCGAAGGACAAGAAGTAGCGGTCCACCCTCCCCGCTCGCGGGAATTTCGCTGTGCGGCAGCCGGATCTGCGCCGCGCCTCCATCCGGCCTACGAAATCGGCTGATAACGAAAATGTGACAGCCGCAGATGTCGACAATAGGCTGAGAGCGGATCCGCGCCGGGGCGGCCCCCGGCGTGGTTGCTGTTGAACGCGAGAGTGGAGTTTGGAATGGCGCGTGATCTGCCGTTCGACGGCGACGAAGAGGTCACCGAACGCGGTGCTGACACCGCCTATCGCATTGCCAGCGCCACATCGCGAGTCGCGCGCGGCGGCGCCTATGTGACCGGCGGCGCGCTGATCGCGAACAACGGCGGCGGGGTCCCGGCGCCGCCCAGTGAGCTGGACAGCCGTAACACGGGCTGGGCCTCGAGCGCCGATCCCGATCCCGACGTCCCCAGTCCGGTGATCACCTTCCCGGATCCGGATCCCGTGCGGCCCGAGGCGCCGGGCTCCGCCGGTGACGCGAGCACGACCATGCCGCTCCCGCACGGTCCGACATTCGATATCCAGGTCGGCCGCCCCGGCGATTTCGATCTCGACGACTACTACCCGGGTGTCCACACCGAGGACATCCCCGGACTGGCACTGGTACCCGGCTCGCCCGAGGGTGGTGCGCCCGGTGCCGACTACATGCCGGGTACCGGGATACCCGAACCCAAGATCCCGGGTATGCCCGAGTTCGGCGCGCCGGATCCGGGTCTGCCGCCCGACAACATCCCGGGTTTCGGCGGTATCCCCGGATGGGGACAGGGATTTCCGTTGCCCGGTAACGAAGGTGCGGGTGCCCCGGGCGAATTCGAGCTTCCGGCACCGGGCGACGCCTTTCAGACCGATATCTTCGACCTGCCCCGGTTCGACCTGAGTCCCGATTCCTCGGCGCAGGCGGTGGCGCGCAGCGCCGACGACGGCGACTGGGGTTTCGACCTCGCCGATCTTCTCGCGCGCCCGGCCGGTGATCCGGCGTCCGGCTGGTACGGCGAGGGCGGTCCGACGGGTGAGTTGGCCATCGACTACGGGGCCGACGGCGGGTTCGTCGTCGCCGACGGGTTCGGTCATGCGGCGGCCATGGATTCCCGTATGGGACTCGACGTCTCGGCGGGCGCCGACGGTTTCTGGGTCACCAGCGACTGGGATCTCGATATCACCGTCGGTGACGGCAGCCTGCTCGATGATCGGCTCGATCAGTACCTCGACTGGGCCCAGTCCGACACCGCCGCGTCCGATTTGTGGCAGTCCGCCGGCCGCGATCCGCTGGACGCCGCCGCACGGGCGGACGCGGGTGCGGCGGCCGCGGCTCGCGGCGCCGACACCGGTACCGCGGCCGGGGCGGACGCCGCGGTTCCCGGTGTCGCCTCCGGCGCCGGTGCGGCCTCCGGCGCCGCGGCGTCGACCGGCGCCGGGGCAGCGATGGCCCCGGGCGCCGCGGCTCCCGGGCCGCTCCCGGGCGCAGCGATGACCCCGGGCCCCGTCGCTCCCGGGCCGATCGCCCCGGCTCCGATGGCGCCGGCACCGATGGCGGCGGCTCCGGTCGCGCCGGCTCCGATGGCTCCGGCGCCGGTCCCGCCGCCGGTCGTCGCACCGGCTGCCATGGCACCGGCTGTGCAGCCGGTCGCGGCGACCCCGCTGCAGACCGCGGTTCAACCCGATGCGGCGACCACCCCGATGGCCCATGTCCTTCATGCGCCGGCGGGACCGTCGCCGCTCACCGCGCCCGCCGCGCAGCTCCCGGATCTGTTCCACCGGCCGCCGCAGGCGCCGGACCCGCAGCCGCCGGCCGAGCCGATCCTGCCCGGGTCCTCCACTCCGGTCGTGCCGACCACCACCGCGCCGACGACCACCGGCGACGCCACGTCCACCACCGGCCCCACGACCACCGGCCCCGACGGCAGTACGACCACGTCTCCGGACGGCAGCACCACGGTGGGCGGGAGCACCACACCGTCGGCCGGTGGGAGCACCGGCACGTCTCCGGACGGTTCGACCACCTCACCGGAAACCACCACCGGCACCGGGGGCCCGTCCACCGGCACCACATCGCCGGAAACCCCCACCTCCGAGGGCGGGTCCACCGGCAGTACCGACGAATCGACCGGCGCCACCACCACGGGCCCCGGCTCCTCCACCGGCGAGACCGCGACCGGCGGTACCACCACCGACCCTATCGGTGGAACCAGCCCGAACGTCCCGGGCCCGGGCGATCAGACACCGGACGGAACCCCGTCCACGGTGGATGTCCCCACCCGGCCGGTGCCCACCCAGCAGGTGCCCACCGCGGATCAACCACAGGCCCCGGTGCCCACCGTGAGCGTGCCGACCCAGCAGCCGGCGCTGCCGGATGCCCCGGCGCCGGTGGCGCCGCATCCGTTGCCGACACCACTCCCGGTGGCGCCCCAGGTGCAGCCGATCGCCGATCACGGTTCGCCGGTTCCGTACGATGTGCACGCGGTGGCCGTCACGCCGCATACCGAACACGCCGCGTTCGGTATCGCGGGCGGTGGCCTGACCGGTGATCTGTCCGGCGGATTACTGCCACATCCAGTGGCGGTGACCGAGGACCCGATTGCCGATCACGGCCACTGGGTATTCATGTGACGGTTCACGACCGGCGGGGGTGCTGTCCGGTCGTACAGGGGGTGATTCGACCGGGCTCGGTCGATGACGGGATGTTGTGACCGACAGTGAGGAGCAGGGCTTGTCTGCCGTAGCCGGACCGCGGGCCGCCACGGTGAAGAACCCGGATGTGATGGCCCCCCTCATCCAGATCATCGATGAGCTGCGGGACGTATCACGTACCGCGAGTCGTAACGACTTGCGGGGCCGGCTCGGGATGGTGCGTGCCCGGGTGGCCGATACCCGGGTGCGGCTGGTGGTGGTCGGTCCGCCGAAGAGCGGGATGAGCACCCTGGTCAACACCATGGCGGGGGCGCCGGTCAGCGCCACCGACAGCGCGATCAGCGTGCCCGCGATCGTGGAGTACGGCCCGGAACCCTCCGCCACGCTCATCCGCCGCGAGGGCGGCGGGCGGATCCGTCGGCAGCCCGTCGATCCGCTGAATCCGGCTCCGGCGCTCACGGCCAAGGGGGTGATCCGGGCCGATTTCACTCAGCCCAGTCCCTTGCTGGCCGAGGGGATCGTGCTGATGGACGCGCCCGGCGCTTCCGTGCAGGAACGCAGCACCTGGTCGATGATCGCCGCCGCCGACGCCGTGCTCTACGTCAGCGACGCGGACAACGAGTACAGCCGGGATCAGATCGCGCATCTGCACCGGATCGGGCAGGTGTGCCCCACGGTGATCTGCGTGCTCAACAAGATCGACCGCAACCCGCACTGGACGCATGTGCAGGAACGCAACCGCGAACTGCTCGACGCCGCCGGACTGGGTTTCGCGGTGGCGCCGGTCTCGGCCGCCATCCATCAGGAGGCGCAGCAGTCGGGCGATCAGCAGCGTGCGATCGAATCGGGTCTGCCGCAACTGGTCGAACATCTGCGCGACTACGTGGTCGCCCACGCCGACGCGGCAGCCGTACAGTCCGCGGTACGCGATATCCGGCTGGTCGGCGACCATCTCGGTGTCACGCTGCGCACCGAGGCCGACGCGCTCCGTGATCCGCGTCGCCGGGCACATGTGACCCAGCAGCTGGCAATCGCCCGGGACCAGGCCGATCAGCTGCGCCAGCGCACCGCGACCTGGCAGATCACGCTCGCCGACGGCAGCACCGAACTCATGGCCGATATCGAACACGATCTCCGGCACCGGCTGCGGATCCTGGTGCGCGAGGCCGAAGCCGAGATCTCGCGTACCGACCCGGCGGCCCACTGGGCGCGCTTCGGCACCGATCTGGAAACCAGGATCGCCGGGGCGATCGCGGAGAATTTCGACACGGCCAACTATCGTGCCGAGGAACTGGGTGAACAGGTGGCCGCGCGGTTTCCCGCCGACCACCGTCGCCCGGATCTGCCCGATATCCGTCCGCAGTATCCCGCCGAACTGCTGGAGAACGTCGCGCCGCTGGAGCCGCTGCAGAGCGCCAAAGCCGGTGTCACCGAGCAGTTCCTGACCGCGCTGCGCGGTTCCTACGGCGGAATCCTGATGGTCGGCCTGGCCACCAGTCTGCTCGGCATGTCCCTGGTGAACTGGTATTCGGCCGGTGCCGGCATCCTGCTCGGTCTGCATGCCCTGTGGGAGGACCGGCGCACCCGCCGGCAGCGGCGGCAGGCCGAGGCCAAGGTGGCGCTGGCGCGTCTGATGGACGATGTGGTGTTCCAGGTCGGCAAGGAATCCCGGACCCGCCTGCGTGAGGTGCAGCGGGTGCTGCGCGATCATTTCACCGATATAGCCACCGACGCGTTGCGTACCGCGGACGAGGCGCTGCGGGTCGCCGAGGAAGCGGGCGCCCAGTACGGCGATCGGGGTGCGGAGCGGCTCGCCCGGTTGGACAGCGAGATGGGTAAATTGCGCGACCTGCGCCAGCAGGCCGACAGTTTCGTCGCCGCCTGACCGGGCCCGATCAGCGCCGGGGGCGGCTGCGCCACGGGGTGCCGCCGGTCTTGTTGTGCGCCGGGCGGAATGTTCCGGCCTCCTGGGAGCCCTCGGCCCGGATCAGGTGGGTGACCGCGTTGATCAGCGCGAGGTGGGTGAACGCCTGCGGGAAGTTGCCCAGATGCCGGCCGGTGGACGGGTCGATCTCCTCGGCGTAGAGCTTGAGCGGGCTGGCATGGGTGAGCAGCCGTTCGCACAGTCTGCGGGCGCGCCCGATCTCGCCTATTTCCACCAGCGCCGAGACCAGCCAGAACGAGCAGATGGTGAAGCTGCCCTCGGGGCTGACCTGCCCGTCGTCGGTGGTCTCGTTGCGGTAGCGCAGTACCAGGCCGTTCTGCGTGAGCTCGTCGGCGATGCCGAGCACGGTGGCGCGGACCCGCCGGTCGTCCGGGGGCAGGAAACGGGTGAGTACCACCAGCAGCAGTGAGGCGTCGAGGGTGGTGCCGCCGTACACCTGGGTGAAGCGACCGCGGTCGTCCACGCCGTGGGCCAGCACATCGGCCCGGATCTCCTCGGCGATCCGATGCCATTCCTGGGCGATATGCGCCTGACCGTGCAGTTCCGCGATTCGCGCACCGCGGTCCAGCGCCACCCAGCACATCACCTTCGAGGAGGTGAAGTGCTGGGGTTCGCCGCGGACCTCCCAGAGGCTGCGGTCGGGTTCGCGCCAGTGGTCGATGGCGGCGCCGACCTGGCGTTCCAGCATCGGCCACAGCGTTTCAGGTACGTGCTGGCGGGATTTCACGTGCAGGTAGACCGCATCGAGCATGGTGCCCCAGATGTCGTGCTGCTCTTGGTTGTAGGCGGCGTTACCGATCCGGACCGGCCGGGCGTTGCCGTACCCGGACAGGTGATCGAGGGTGCGCTCGGTGAGTTCGCGCTCCCCGCCGATGCCGTACAGCACCTGCAGGGGTACCGGCTCGCCATCGGGTCCAGTGGTGGCGTCGTGCAGGAAGGCGAAGAAATCGTCGGCTTCCCGGTCGAGGCCCAGGGTGTACAGACCCCACAGGGCGAAACTGGCATCGCGCACCCAGGAGTACCGGTAGTCCCAGTTGCGCTCCCCGCCCGGGGACTCGGGCAGCGAGGTGGTGGCGGCGGCCATGAGGGCGCCGGTAGGGGCGTAGGTGAGGCCCTTCAGGGTGAGGGCGCTGCGTTGCAGATAGCGACGCCAGGGATGGTCCGGGAAATCACCGAGGGTGACCCACTGCCGCCAGCATTCGATGGTCGTCCACATCTTCTCGGTGGCCTCGGCGAAGTTCTGCGGCGCGGGCAGTTCCGACCAGGTGAGCGCGACATAGGCGCAATCGCCCTCGTGCATCCGGGTCCGCGCCCGGGCCTCGCGCCCCTCCAGGCCCAGCCGGAGATCGGTGGTGAGTACCAGGGTGGGCCCGGCCGTGGGGTCGGCGGCACAGACCGCGGAGGCCTCCTCGTACACCTTGCCCGTGTACTCCCAGGTGGCCGAGGCCTGGTGGTAGTCGAACGACGGTTCACAGCTCAGTTCGAGTTCGACCGTGCCGCTCACACATTTGACCGTGCGCAGCAGCATATGGGCGGCGTCCCAATCGGTCGGTGTGCGGCGATGGGTGCGGCTGCGCTGGTCGGTGCTGTGCCACGGGCCCAGCACCAGCGCGTCCCGGACGATCAGCCAGCCCGCTTCGGTCTGCCAGGTGGTCTCCAGGATCATTCCGCCGGGCAGATAGCGGCGGGCGGCGGGCACGGTGCGCCCGTAGGGGCCCAGCCGGAAATGGCCGGCACTGCGATCCAGGATGGCGCCGAAAACACTTGGTGAATCCGGGCGTGGGACGCACATCCACTCGACCGAGCCGTTGCTGGCGATCAGACAGGTCGTTTCGCAGTCGGACAGGAAGGCATAGTCGTCGATGACCGGGAAGTTGCTCTGCGGCAGCTTGGTCTCCGGCGGAAGGGCCGGGAAGGTGCCCGGTTTCCCGTCGGCCGACGGTGCGTGCTCGGGACTCGGCATACCCCATCATGGGTCGCGCGGCCCGAGCCGTCCACCACGGTTCAGCCGACGCGCCGGATCCGGGCCAGCCAGGCGGCGAGCTCCACCTTGCCCGCGGCGTCGGGCGTGAGGTCCCCGGCCCGGTCGGCGACCGTCTCGGTGATCCGGCCGTAGTAGTGGTCGGGCCGCAGGTCCTCGACCTCCCAGTCCGGGCCGGTGAACGAGTCGCGGATCATCGCCGCGCCGATCCGCGGGCCGAACCCGGGCTCGGTGTCCGAGAGCGCCAGAATGTGCACGTAGCCGCCCGGCGCGCACAGCCGGTGCAGTGTCCGGACGTAGTCGGCCCGCGCCTCGGCGTCGGAGACGAACACGTGGAACAGCGCACTGTCGACGATCGTGTCGAAAGTGCCGAGCGGGTTGTCGCCGGCATCGGCGAGCGCGACCATATCGGCCACGTCGAAGCGTGCGGCCGGCACCTCTCTGGCCGCGGCGTTGCGGCGGGCGTAGGCGACCGCGCTCGGGGAGAGATCCACGCCGAGCACGTCGTAGCCCAGGGCGGTGAGCGCGATGGTGTGCTCGCCGGCGCCCGCGCCGGGGTCCAGGACGCGGCCACGGATCCGGCCGGCCCGTTCCAGTTCGACGATCGCGGGCTGGGGTTCGCCGATGATCCACGGCGCGGTGTCGTTGTCGTAGGCGGAGTTCCATACCTCTGGTGCCTGTGTCATGACCCCAGCCTGCAATCTCGAGTCGGGTTGAGGTCAAGGCGCGGGTCGGGGTGGCCACTGCGCGGTGTTCTACGCTGGTCGCCGTGGAGCGTATTGCCGACTGGTGGGACGGGTTCGAGATGTGGGTGGCGGGGCTGCCGTTCATCCCTCAGTTCCTCGTGGTGCTGGTGGGTATGGTGCCGATCAGTTTCGCGATCGCCTACCTGATCGACCGGCTCCTGCACGTGGCGGGCGTCGCGCTGGGCCGCGACGACGCCGACGGGGACCGCGACGCCGGAAACGAGGTGTGCTGATGCCGCGCTCACGGGTGCAGATCGCACTGCTGGCACTGCTGGTGCTGGTGATCGTCGCCTGGCTGTTCACCCGGTGACGCGGGCTGTGCCTCGCCTGCTGGCGGTGCTGGTCGCGGTGCCGATGCTGCTGGCCGGCTGTGCCGGGGGATCCAGTGACGAGGTCGGCGGCGGCGGGGCCGACGGCAGCGGCGGAATCGTCGACCTGTACGCCTACGCCATCCCCAAGTCCGGTTACGACGAGGTGGTCCCGAAGTTCAACGAGACCGAGGTGGGCGCGGGCGTGGAGGTGCGCCGGTCCTACGGCGCGTCGGGGGACCAGTCCCGCAAGATCGCGCGCGGCGCGCCCGCCGATGTGGTGAGTTTCTCCCTCGAACCCGACATCACCCGCTTGGTCGACGCCGGACTGGTGGATCCCGACTGGAACGCCGACGCCACTCGCGGGGTGCCCTTCGGCTCGGTGGTGGCGCTGGTGGTGCGTGCCGGGAATCCGAAGAACATCCGGACCTGGGACGATCTGCTGCGCCCCGATGTCGAGGTGGTGACCCCCAATCCGTTCAGTTCCGGTTCCGCGAAATGGAACCTGCTCGCCCCCTACGCCGCGGCCAGCGCGGGCGGGCAGAACCCGCAGGCCGGGGTGGACTACCTGAACCAGATGCTGACCCATGTGCGCGTGCAGCCGAAATCGGGGCGGGAGGCCACCGAGGCCTTCCTGCAGGGCGCCGGCGATGTGCTGATCAGCTACGAGAACGAGGCGATCTTCGCCGAACGGCACGGCGACCCGGTCGAGCACCTCGTGCCGGAGAACACTTTCAAGATCGAGAACCCGGTCGCGGTGCTCACCCATGCCCAGCATCCGGAGAAGGCGGTCGCCTTCCGCGACTTCCTCTATACGACCGAAGCGCAGCGTGCCTGGGCCGACGCGGGCTTCCGTCCGGTCGATCCGGGAGTGGCCGCCGAGTACACCGATGTCTTCCCACAGCCGCCCACCCTGTACACCGTCGCCGACCTCGGTGGCTGGGAGGCGGTGGAAGCGGAACTGTTCGCGCCCGAATCCGGCACCATCGCCGTCGCCTACGACAACGCGACCGAGTAGCCGGGTGACCCGGCCCACACGCGATACTCGATACTCGTGACCGATCGCAGCACCGCCACCGAGCCCGCGCCCGCCGGCGGCGTCGGCCCGGACGTGTCCACCCGCCGGCCGATCCGGTCGTGGTTGCGGTTCACCGGTTCGGTGGGCCCGCTCGGTATCGCCACCGCGATGCTGTGGCTCAGTGTGATCGTGCTGTTGCCGCTGGCCGCGCTGACCTTCAGCGCGTTCGACGACGGCTGGTCCGGGTTCTGGGGCGCGGTGACCGACCCCCCGGCCCTGGCGTCGCTGCGGGTGACGGTGCTGGTCTCGCTGGCGGTGGCGCTGCTGAACGTCGTGATGGGCACGATGATCGCCTGGGTGCTGGTCCGCGACGATTTCCCGGGCAAGGGCCTGGTGAACGCGCTCATCGACCTGCCGTTCGCGCTGCCCACGATTGTCGCCAGCATTGTGCTGCTGGCCCTGTACGGACCGCAGAGTCCGGTGGACGTCCATCTCAACGCGACCCGGCCGGGCCTGGTGGTGGCACTGGCCTTCGTGACCCTGCCGTTCGTGGTGCGCTCGGTGCAGCCGGTGCTCATCGAGGCCGATCGCGAGGTGGAACAGGCGGCGTTGTCGCTGGGCGCCGACAACTGGACGACCTTCCGCCACGTGGTGCTGCCGGCCCTGGCGCCGGCCATCATCAGCGGCGGCGGCCTGGCCTTCGCGCGCGCCATCGGTGAATTCGGTTCGGTGGTGTTGATCGGCGGCAACATCCCCCGTGAGACGCAGGTGGCCTCCCAATACATCCAGCAGCAGATCGAGATCGACCGGCCGGTGAACGCGGCGGCGGTCTCGGTGGCGCTGCTGCTGATCGCATTCGTCGCGCTGCTGGTGCTGCGGGTGTTCGCCGAGCGGACGGCCCGCAAGGAACGTGAGGCCCGATGAACCTGTCCGCTCCCGGCCGGATCACGCTGCGCGTGCTGGCCCTCGGCTACCTGTTCGTCCTGCTGGTGCTGCCGCTCGGGATCATCCTGTACCGGGCGTTCGGCCAGGGGGTCGGGGCCTTCATCGATCAGATCAGTACGCCCGCCGCCATCTCGGCCTTCAACCTCTCCATGATCATCCTGGTGATCGTGGTGCCGGTGAACGTGATTCTCGGCGTGGTGATCGCCCTGGCACTGGTACGTGGCGATTTCCCCGGCCGCCGGTTGCTGCAGGGCATCGTGGACCTGCCCTTCGCGGTCTCGCCGGTGGTGGTCGGCGTGGCGTTGATCATGCTGTGGGGGGTCGACGGCTGGTTCGGTGTGGTCACCGACCGGGGTTTCCGGGTGATCTTCGCGCTGCCGGGCATGGTGCTGGCGACCATTTTCGTCACCATGCCGTTCGTGGTGCGCGAGGTGGAACCGGTGCTGCACGAGATCGGCGACGATCAGGAACAGGCGGCGGCAACCCTGGGGGCATCACGCCGGCAGACCTTCTGGCGGATCACCGTCCCAGCCATCCGCTGGGGGCTGACCTACGGCGTGGTGCTCACCGTGGCCCGCGCGCTGGGGGAGTTCGGCGCGGTCATCATGGTGTCGTCGGGGTTCCCGGGTGTATCGCAGACGCTGACGCTGCTGGTGCACGAACGCTATATCAACGATCACAACGATTTCGGCGCGTACTGCGCCGCCACTCTGCTGATGGGACTCGCGCTCGTCACCCTGCTGTTGATGACGCTCCTGGAACGTAAGCGGAACGCGTCTTGATTGTGTATGCCGGAGGCCGCCGATGATCACCGTGACCAATGCGCGCAAGAACTACGGTTCGTTCGCCGCCCTCGACGATGTCAGCCTGGATATCCCCTCCGGCGAGCTGACCGCGCTGCTCGGCCCCTCGGGGTCCGGGAAGTCGACCCTGCTGCGGTCGATCGCGGGGCTGGAAAATCTCGATTCCGGGGTGGTGACCATCGGCGGCCGGGATGTGACCCGGGTACCACCGCAGAAACGCGATATCGGTTTCGTCTTCCAGCACTACGCGGCGTTCAAGCATATGACCGTCCGCGACAATGTGGCCTTCGGGCTGACCATCCGGAAGCGGCCGAAGCCCGAGATCGCGAAACGGGTCGACGAACTGCTCGGCATCGTCGGTCTCGACGGTTTCCAGCACCGGTATCCGGCGCAGCTGTCCGGCGGGCAGCGGCAGCGGATGGCGCTGGCCCGGGCGCTGGCGGTGGACCCGCAGGTGCTGCTGCTGGACGAGCCGTTCGGCGCGCTCGACGCGAAGGTCCGCGCGGATCTGCGCACCTGGTTACGGCGCCTGCACGAGGAAGTGCACGTGACCACCGTGCTGGTCACCCACGACCAGGAAGAAGCCCTGGACGTGGCCGACCGGATCGCGGTGATGAACGCCGGCCGGATCGAGCAGGTCGGCAGTCCCGAAGATGTCTACGACCGGCCCGCCAGCGAGTTCGTCATGTCGTTCCTGGGTGCGGTGGCGCGACTCAACGGGCATCTGGTGCGGCCGCACGATATCCGGGTGGGCCGGGATTCGAATATGGCGCTGGCCGCCTACGAGGGCACCGCGGAATCGGCGGGCGTCACCCGGGCGACGGTCGAGCGGGTGGTGCGGCTCGGGTTCGAGGTCCGGGTGGAATTGCGCAACGCCGCAACCGGGGACCTGTTCACCGCCCAGGTCACCCGCGGTGACGCCGAGGCATTGCGCTTGGCGGAGGGGGAGACGGTCTACGCCCGCGCGACCCGGATCCCGCAGCTGCCGGTGCGGTGATCGAGGGCGGTCGCCTTCGGCGCCGCGGCACGGAGATCCACCGCCATCAGCCGGAGTAGGCCCCGGCCGGGTAGGTCCCGATGGCCGCCGATCTCTGCGGGCTTCGCGCATCACGCCCGCTCGGTCGCTCCAGGACCGGGGCGGCCCCACCGGCGTCGTTCATCCGGAGCGGACGCGAGCGGTGCCCGGGTACCACCGTGGGCCACGACCTGTATTCCGTACTCCTGGACTGTTCGGCCACCGCCCACCCCGCGCTGAGCTGGAGTGATCCTCGCCACGTCCACGGTGTGATCCGGTCCCCGCGGGTAGTCGTGTTGACGTACCCCGGCGTAGCTGTAACTATGGGAAACAGCTAAGCCCGAATCATCGACGAGAGGCAGTGACGATGACGTCTTCAGCCACCACGGTCTCCGACGACCAACTGGTCGCGCAGGCTCAGGAATACGCGGAGAAGCTGTTGCTGCTGTCGGAGGGTTCGGTCAACCGGAACTTCGATCCGTTCACCGATATCGACTGGGACAATCCCGACTTCGCCGCCGATGCCCGGCCGGAGCGCTGGATCCTGCCGGTCTCGGGGGATACGGTCGGCCGCCATCCCTGGTATCAGGCGCTGCCGTACGAGAAGAAGATCGCGCTCGGCAAGTACCGCCAGGCCAATGTCGCCAAAGTGGGCCTGCAGTTCGAGGCCATCCTGATCAGCGGCATGATGCAGCACATCTTCGGCCTGCCCAACGGTGACCCGGAGTTCCGCTACTGCTCCCACGAGATGATCGAGGAGCACAACCACACCCTGATGTTCCAGGAGATGGTGAACCGGATCGGGGTCGACGTCCCGGGTATGGGCCCGCTGGTGCGTCAGATCCGGCATATCGCCGTCCCGGTGGCGGTGGCCTTCCCGAACCTGTTCTTCATGGCCGTTCTCGGCGGTGAGGAGCCGATCGATCACATCCAGAAGGAAGTTCTGCGCTCCGGCGAGGAAGTGCATCCGATCATGCGCGGTGTGATGGCCATCCATGTGGCCGAAGAAGCGCGGCACATCTCCTTCGCGCACGAATTCCTCAAGAAGCATGTACCGGAGTCCTCGGCCCGGAACAAGTTCGTGCTGTCGCTGGCCATGCCGATCGTCATGTGGATCCTCGGCCGTGCCATCGTGACGCCGCCCAAGGCGTTCTTCGACGAGTTCGATATTCCGGAGAGCGTGCGCAAGGAACTGTTCTACGGGTCCGCCGACGCCAAGCAGACCTTCAGCGACTACTTCGGCGACGTGCGCGCCCTGGCCGAGGAGATCGGCCTGATGAACCCGGTCGCCAAGCGGGTATGGAAGGCGCTGGGGATCGACGGCCACACCACCCGGTACCGCTCCGAGCCGCTGCGCGCGGTCTCCGGCAAAGCGGCCTGAGCGGCGGTAGTACCTTCATGCCCTACGTCGTCACCCAGTCGTGCTGTAGCGACGCGTCCTGCGTCTACGCCTGTCCGGTCAACTGCATCCATCCCACCCCGGACGAGCCGGATTTCCGCACGGCGGACATGCTCTATGTCGATCCGGCGGCCTGCGTGGACTGCGGCGCCTGTGCCTCGGCGTGCCCGGTGGACGCGATCACCTCCTCGAAGAAACTGACCGCCGAGCAGCAGCCGTTCATCGAGATCAACGCCGACTTCTACCGGCAGGCACGCCCGCGCCCGCTGCTGGCGCCACCGGTGCCGGCAGCGGCGATCGACACCGCCGGGCGCGGGCCGCTGCGGGTGGCCGTGGTCGGCTCGGGACCCTCGGCCATGTACGCGGCCGACGAACTGCTCACCCAACCCGAGGTGCGGGTAACGGTGTTCGACCGGCTGCCGGTGCCCTACGGGCTGGCCCGATACGGTGTGGCCCCGGACCATACGAAGACCCGGCAGGTGGCCGACCTCTTCGAGGTGATGTCGGAGCAGCCGGGCTTCGGGTCCTACTTCGACGTCGAGGTGGGCAAGCACATCTCGCACGAGGAACTGCTCGCCTATCATCACGCGGTCGTCTACGCGGTCGGCGCGTCGACCGACCGCAAACTCGGCATCCCGGGCGAAGGTCTGGCCGGGAATGTCTCCGCCACCGATTTCGTGGCCTGGTACAACGGTCACCCCGACCATCTGGATCACGATTTCGATCTCTCCCGGCGCCGGGTCGTCATCGTCGGCAACGGCAATGTCGCGCTCGATGTGGCGCGCATCCTGACCAGCGACCCGGAAGCGCTGGCCGGGACCGACATCTCGCCGGTCGCGCTCGAGGCGCTGCGGCGCAGCAGCGTGGAAGAGGTCGTGGTGCTGGGCCGGCGCGGCCCTGCCGAATCGGCGTTCACCGTCCCGGAGTTCGTCGGGCTGCTGGGCGCGGAGGTGGATATTGTCGTGGACGGCGAACTGCCTCCGCCCACGGACGGCCTGCCCTATCAGGTCGAGCGCAAACTGGATCTGCTGCGCCGGGCCGCCGAGCGGCCGTCCGGCGGGCGGCGGCGCATCGTCTTCCGCTATCAGAGCGCGCCGAGCCGCATTCTCGGCCCCGATGCCGTCACCGGGATCGAGGTGGAGCGCACCGATCCGGTGCTCGGCGACGACGGCCGGGTACGCGCGGTGCCCACCGGCGATCTCGATCTCCTGGAGACCGGGCTCGTGCTCACCTCGGTGGGCTACCGGGGGGTGCCCACGCCGGGCCTGCCGTTCGACGAACAGCGCGGGATCATCCCGAACCAGGCCGGGCGGGTGCTGGAGGCGCCGGACGGGGCGGTGTTCCCGGGCACATATGTCACCGGCTGGATCAAGCGGGGGCCCACGGGGTTCATCGGTACCAACAAATCCTGTGCGCAGGAGACGGTCCAGCAGCTGGCCGACGATTTCAACGCGGGCCGCCTACCCGAACCCGCGGGCAGCGCGGAGGCCTTCGACCGCCTGTTGCGCGGGCGCCGGCCGCAGGCGCGGCCGGGCGGAGCGGTACTACGCGCCGGGCAACCGGCACGCGGCCGCCTCTTCGGTCGTCGCTGAACCCGCTGCGCGGCGGACCACGCAACCCTTATCGTGGTGCGCCGCGGGGCCGCGCGGGGACCCACTCCCGTGGCGCGCACGGCCACCCCGTCCTTTTGAATATCGTCCACGGGGAGAGATGGGGGGA
>NZ_JBKOOL010000011.1:0-63381 GCF_046764065.1 Nocardia sp. NPDC002869 | reverse complement strand
GTCCACCCGTGGTTGACGCGCCGTTCGCTGTCCGGAGCTCAGGAGATATCGAAAGCGCGGGCCCGCAGTGACCGTTCAACCCCCGCTTTGCCCTCGCTCACCAGGCGTAGCAGGGCCGGCGGGTGGTCGGCGGCGAGGAATTCGTCGGCGCGGGCGACGGCTTCGTCGCTGATATCCCAGGCCGGGTACAGCCCGACCACCACGGTTTGCGCGACCTCACTGGACCGGCGTTCCCAGACCGCGGGGATCTCGTCGAAATACCGCGCCACGAAGGGCGCCAGCAAGCTGTCCTGTCCGGCCGGCGCGAAACCGCCGACGATGGAACGGGCGGTGATGTTGGGGACCGAATCGTCGCCGATCACCCTCTCCCACGCCGATTCCTTCACCTGCTGCAGCGGGCGCGCGGTGGCCGCGGTGGCCGCCTGCCGCCGGCCGGCCGCCGTTTCGTCGTTGCGCAGTTCGGCATCGATGGTGGGGGTGTCCGGGCCGTCGGCGTCGATCTCCCCGGCCGCGGCGAGGGCGGTCAGCAACCGCCAGCGCAGGTCGGTGTCGACGGTCAGGCCGGGCAGGCCGACGGCCGCCGGATCGCCATCGAGCAGTTCGCGCAGCACCTCACTGTGCCAGGCGGACAGTTTGGCGCCGGTGAGAGCGTTGATGAACGCGAGCTGATGATCGGATCCGGGCGCCGCTTCGCGCGCCAGCTCCAGGAGCCGGTTCGCGTATTCCGGCCAGCCGGTGGTCTCGGCCCAGGCCGGATCGGCGTAGCTGCGCAGGGTGGTGTTGGCCTGCATGAGCAGCCGCTGCACCACGCCGATCTCGGTTTCCGCGCCGATACCCTGCTGGACCAGCGCGACGAAATCGCGGGCGCGGAATTCGGCCTGCCGGGTCATCTCCCAGGCCGCGGACCAGGCGAGGGTGCGGGGGAGGGGATCGGCGATATCGCCGATCCGGTTCACCAGCACATCGAGCGAATCGGCGTCGAGGCGCACCGAGCAGTAGGTGAGATCGTCATCGTTGACCAGCACGAACTTTCCGCGTTCGGTACCGACCAGCTCGGGGATATCGGTGCGCTCGGCGGCGTCCAGGTCGAGTTCCACCCGCCGGGTGCGTACCAGTTTGCCGTCGCGGTCGTCGTAGACCCCGATGGCCAGGCGATGCACGCGCTGTTCTCCGGCGCCGGGCGCCGCACCCTCCTGGACCACCGCGAAGGAGGTGAACGTGCCGTCGGCGCCGACCTCGAATTCGGGGCGCAGGATATTGAGGCCGGTGGTCTTCAGCCACTGGGCGCCCCAGGTGGACAGGTCGCGACCCGAGGATTTCTCCAGCGCCGCCAGCAGGTCGTCGAAGGTGGCGTTGCCGTAGGCGTGGTCGGCGAAGTAGGCGCGCAGACCGGCCAGGAACGGCTCCAGCCCGACGTAGGCCACGAGCTGTTTGAGCACGCTCGCGCCCTTGGCGTAGGTGATGCCGTCGAAGTTCACCTCCACCGCCGCCAGATCGGGGATATCGGCGGCGATCGGGTGGGTGGAGGGCAGCTGATCCTGTCGGTACGCCCACGATTTCTCGACATTGGCGAAGGTGGTCCAGGCGCTGGTGTACTCGGTGGCCTCGGCCTGGCACAGCACCGACGCGAAGGTCGCGAAGGATTCGTTGAGCCACAGGTCGTCCCACCACTTCATGGTGACCAGGTCGCCGAACCACATATGCGCCATCTCGTGCAGTACGGTCTCCGCGCGCCGTTCGTAGGAGGCCCGGGTGACCTTCGACCGGAAGACATAGTCCTCGAGGAAGGTGACCGCGCCCGCGTTCTCCATGGCGCCGGCGTTGAACTCCGGGACGAACAGCTGATCGTATTTCCCGAATGCGTACGGGACGCCGAAGTTCTTGTGGTAGAAACCGAAACCCTGCTTGGTCTCGGTGAACAGCCGGTCGGCGTCCATATGTTCGGCCAGCGAGGCGCGGCAGTAGATGCCCAGCGGGATATCGCCGTGCTCGTCGGTGTAGGTGTCGGTCCATTCGGCGTAGGGACCGGCGATGAGCGCCACCAGGTAGGTGCTCATGAGCGGAGTGGTGGCGAATCGGTGCTTTCCGCCGTCCACGGTGCCGGCGCCGTTGGAGATGACCTTCCAATCCGCCGGGGCGGTGACCTCGATATCGAAGGTGGCCTTGAGGTCGGGCTGGTCGAAGCAGGCGAACATCCTCTTGGCGTCGGCCGTCTCGAACTGCGAGTACAGATAGACCGCGTCGTCGGCCGGATCGACGAACCGGTGCAGGCCCTCACCCGTGTGGGAGTACTCGCAGTCGGCCTCCACTACGAGTTCGTTGCGCTCGGCGAGGTCGGTGAGGGTGAGGCCGGTGGACTCGTCGTAGCGGTCGATATCGAGCGGGGTGCCGTTGAGCACCGCCGAACGCACTCCCCGGGCGACGATATCGACGAATGTGGACGCACCGGGTTTCGCGGTGAAGGTGACCGTACTGCGGGACAGGAACGTCTGCTCGCCCGGTTTCCCCGCCCCGTCGGTCAGATCGAGGTCGATGCGGTAGTTCTCGACCGAGACGACCTCGGCGCGTTCGATCGCCTGTTCGCGGGTGAGGTTCGGTGCGGACATCGGGCTCCTTCGAGGACACGAGTGCAACGGGCACGGGCGTTGTCCACAATGCCACGCCGGTAAGGTTGCCCGCGCGGGAGTCGATCTCGCCGGCCACACCACCAGGATCGGAGCGATAACGTGAAGCATGTGCACGCCGGAAAGGTGCGCGACCTGTACACCGACGGCGACACACTGCTCCTGGTCGCCTCGGACCGGGTCTCGGTGTACGACGTCTCGCTGCCCACTCCGATCCCGGACAAGGGCGCCCTGCTGACCCGGCTGTCCAACTGGTGGTTCGAGTATTTCGCCGATATCCCCAACCATGTGCTCTCCGCTACGGATGTGCCGCCGGAGTTCGCGGGCCGGGCCGTGCGGGTGAAGCCGTTACAGATGGTGCTGGTGGAGTGTGTCGCCCGGGGCTACCTGGTGGGCTCGGGATGGAAGGACTACCAGCGCACCGGTTCGGTCTCGGGGATCAGGCTGCCCGAGGGATTGCGCGAAGGCGACAAACTTCCCGAACCGATCTTCACCCCGACCACCAAAGTGTCCGATACCGGCCACGACGAGCCCATGACCTTCGACGAGGTGGTTGCGCAGGAGGGTGCCGAGGTCGCCGGGCGACTGCGTGACCTCACCCTCGACCTGTACTCCCGGGGCGCGGCCTACGCGGCCGAACGCGGTGTGATCATCGCCGATACGAAAGTCGAATTCGGCTGGGACGGTGACGTCCTCACCCTGGGCGACGAACTCCTGACCTCCGATTCCTCCCGCTTCTGGCCGGCCGCGGAGTGGGAGCCCGGCCGGCCGCAGCGGTCGTTCGACAAGCAGTTCGTCCGGGATTGGGCCACTTCCACCGGCTGGGACAAGGAACCGCCCGGCCCGGAGATCCCGGCCGATATCGTCGCGGCGACCCGCCGCAAATACGTCGAAGCCTACGAGCTGATCACCGGCCGCAGCTGGGGGTAGCCGGGGTGTGAGGCGCGGTGCCGGAGCAGGGCCGCTTGTAGCGTGAGGTAGTCGTATTCGGCTCGGCCGCCTGCCCGGCGCGCTCACGACGAAGCCGGAGCCGGGTCGTTGATTCCGGCACGCCAGGTATCGCCTTGAAGTGATGTGGGTCACATATCATAACGGCGTCGAGCGGTCCGCCAGCCGGGCCGGGTCGACCGGTTCGCCGGAGAGGATCAGCTCCTTGATCCGGTCACCGACATCCCACACGTTCACGTTCATTCCCGCCAGTACCCGGTGCTGGGGATCGAGCCAGAACGCGACGAATTCCAGGCCGTCGCGGTCACCGCGGACGACCACCTGCTCGTAGTCGCCCGGTGCGGCGAACCCGGTGTACTCCATCCCGAGGTCGTACTGGTCGGTGAAGAAGTAGGGGAGCCGGTCGTAGGACGCGGCGCGGCCCAGCATGGCCGCGGCCGCGACCGCGGGCTGATTCAATGCGTTCGCCCAGTGCTCCACCCGGATACGGCGGCCCAGTACCGGGTGGTCCTGCTCGGCGATATCGCCCACCGCGACGATATTCGGATCGCTACTGGTCAGGCTCGCATCGACCAGGACACCGCTCCCGGTCAGCAGACCGGACGCTTCGGCGAGTTCGATATTCGGCCGGGCCCCCACCGCGACCAGGACCGCGTCCGCGCCGAATTCGGTACCGTCCGCGAGCGCGACACCGGTCGCCCGGCCGTCGGCGGTCGTGATCTGCTGGACCCGCGCCCCGAAACGCAGGTCGACCCCGTGGCCGCGGTGCAGTTGCGCGAATACCTCGCCCATCTCCGGGCCGAGTGCGCCCACCAGGGGCGCGGAGCCGGTTTCGAGGATGGTGACCGCCACTTCCGCGGCGCGTGCCGCCGCAGTGACCTCGAGCCCGATCCAGCCCGCCCCGATGACCACCAGGCGCCGGGCGGTGCGGAACAGCTCGATCAGCGCATCCGATTCGCCCAGGGTGCGCAGGGTGTACACACCCTCGGCATCGGCGCCGGGAATGGGCAGGACACGGGACTCCGCGCCCGTGGCCAGCGCGAGTCTGTCGTATTCCAGCGTCGATCCGTCGGGCAACGCCACGGTCCGGGTGGCCCGGTCGATCGCGGTGACCTCGGTGCCCAGCAGCAGATCCACATTGTGGTCCCGGTACCAGGCCGCGGTCTCCACGGTGAACTCCTCGACCGGTTTCGTCCCGGCCAGGTACTCCTTGGACAGCGGCGGCCGCTCGTACGGCAGTCGATCCTCTCTGCCGATCAGAGTGATGTGCCCGTCGAAATCGTTGTCTCGCAGCGCCCGGGCGACTTTCGCCCCGGCCAGGCCGGCGCCGGCGATGACGAAATGCTGCGCAGAGGTCATGGCTGATACTCCCTTGTGGTGGGCGGTTCCAGCGACGATCCGAATCCTCCCGTCAGCCTACAAAGGACAGCACTCATCTCCGGCCGGTTCGGGAACGAAAATCCACCGGGCGGGGTTGCTCGTTACAGCGCCTGTGTCCGGCGACCGGCCGGCACTGCGGCGGTAACCGTGGCGGTGGGTGGTATCCGCCGCCGACCTGTGGAGAGGAACGAACGTGCCCGACTCGGCCGTGAAGAAAGACCTTGCCGAATTCTGGTTCGACCCGCTGTGCCCGTGGTGCTGGATCACCTCCCGATGGATCCTCGAGGTCGCGAAGGTCCGCGATATCGAGACACGGTTCCATGTGATGAGCCTGGCGGTGCTCAACGAGGGGCGCGATCTGCCCCCGGAGTACCAGGAGCTCATGACCTACGCCTGGGGGCCGGCACGGGTGGCCGTCGCCGCGGCCGAGCAGCACGGCGAGGAGATCCTGTCGCCCCTGTACACCGCGCTGGGGACCCGGTTCCACAATCGCCGCGCCGAGTTCGAGCGCGAGGACGACCGCTCGGGCACTTTCGCCGCGATCGTGGCGGACGCGCTCGTGGAGACCGGGCTGCCGGCCGAACTGTCGGCCGCTGCCGAGAGCAGTGAATACGACGAGGCGCTGCGCAAGAGCCACCACGCCGGGATGGATAAAGTCGGCCCGGATGTCGGCACGCCGACGATCCACGTCAACGGGGTCGCGTTCTTCGGCCCGGTGCTCTCCCGTATCCCGCGCGGTGAGGAAGCGGGCAAATTGTGGGACGCCGTGGTGACGCTGGCGGCCTACCCGCACTTCTTCGAACTCAAGCGCACCCGGGACGAGAGCCCGGAATTCGACTGAGCCGCGGGGTTGCGGTTTCCGCTCGGAAGCCGCAACCCACCCGGGTCAGCGCGGCGCTTTCGACAGCGCGACCGCGTCGCCGCCGTGCCCGGGAGGCGGTGGCTGCCCGGGCAGCGGGCCGAACCGCGGCGGGGCCGGGTCGGGCCGCCAGAACAGCTTCCCGTGCCGGCTGCGGTCACGCAGCGCCCACATGCGCCAGGTGAGCACCGGATGCGAGGCCATCGCATTGACCAGCCAGACGAAGAACCCGCGTTCCTGGGCCGCGCGGTCGGCCATCTCGTCGAACCCCACCACCGAGTTCAGGTACTTTCCGGCCGCCAGGGTGCCCATCGCGGCGGGTGCCCCCTGCGGCCTATGGCAGTAACCGTGGTTGTCGGCGGTGTACTCCTGGGCGCGGATCAGCGAGTTGCCCAGCACCGGCAGGAACGGCACCAGGAACATGCCGAGCTGCCGCCAGTATGAGGCGTGGCCGGCCGTGATATGGCCCACTTCGTGACCGATGATGAACGCCAGGGCGTCCGGTTCCCGGGCGGCGCCGCTGATCTCGAACAGATCGCTGTAGACCACCACGTAACGGCGGAAACCGTGTCCCGAGGCGAAGGCGTTGATCCGGCCGTTGCCCAGCACGACGTAGGCATCCGGGGCACTGGCCATACCGAAGCGGGCCGCGGCCTCCTGCACCATCCGGTAGCCCTCGGGGAACTGGGAGGGCGACATCTTCACCCCGTTCACCCGCTGGGACGACAGGTTGACGCCCCGACCGAACCAGAGGAGGAGCGGGGCCGCCACCAGGAGCAGGATGTACTGGTTGACCAGCCCGAGGAGCAGCAGCAGGAAAGCCAGCAGATACGAGCCGACGGTGAGCAGTATCACCACGACCAGCAGCGGGATCTCCCAGCTGTGCCGGGCGGGCATCCCGAACGGCGACAGCCCGCGGGGCTCGTGCCGCGGCACCGGCGGTGGGGGATACCCGCCCGGGAGCGGGACGGAGGAGGCGGGGCGGTCGGTGAGCCACGGGTAGGGCCCGGGCTCCGGTGTACTCGCGGACCAGGCGGCGCCGGGGCCGGATCCGGACGGCTGCTGAGGGTCGTGCGGCTGCATACCCACGACAATAAGCAGTGACCCGGTGACCCCGCCCGCCGTCGGCGCCCGGTAACGGGCCTGACAGAATCGCAGCCATGCGCGTATACCTGGGTGCCGATCACGCTGGTTTCGAATTGAAGAACGCCGTCAAGGACCACCTGGAAAAGGCCGGTCACGAGGTCGTCGACTGCGGCGCCCTCGTCTACGACGCGCTCGACGACTATCCCGCCTTCTGCATCGAGGCGGCCCGCCGCACCGTCGCCGACCCGGGCAGCCTTGGGCTGGTCTTCGGGGGGAGCGGTAATGGCGAGCAGATCGCCGCGAACAAGGTGCCGGGTGCGCGGTGCGCCCTGGCCTGGAGCGTCGAAACCGCCCGTTTGGCCCGCGAACACAACAACGCGCAGTTGATCGGTATCGGTGGCCGGATGCACTCGCGCGACGAGGCCCTGGCGATCGTGGACGCCTTCATCGAGACCCCGTGGTCCGGCGAGGAGCGGCATCAGCGCCGGATCGATATCCTCGCCGCCTACGAGAAGTCCGGCGAACCGCCGGCGCTGCCCGCCCACTGATCCTTCGGGCAGGCGAGTAGTCGGGTGCCGGAAGGTCACACCCTGCACCGCCTCGCCCGCCGGCACGAACAGCGGCTGGCCGGCGCGGTGGTGCGGGTGACGAGCCCGCAGGGGAAGTTCGCGACGGGAGCCGGCCGGGTCGACGGCCGGGTTCTCGTCCGCTCCCAGGCGTGGGGCAAACATCTGCTCCACGAATACGAGGGTGAGCTGTACGTGCACATCCACCTGGGGTTGTACGGCGCCTTCAGCGAATCGGAGCTGCCGATGCCCGAGCCGGTGGGGCAGGTCCGGATGCGGCTGACCGGACCGGGCCGCGACGGCCGCGGGTTCGGCACCGACCTGCGCGGGCCCACCGCCTGCGAGATCCTCACCCCGCCGGAGACCGAGGCGCTCATCGCCCGCCTCGGACCCGACCCGCTGCGCCCGGACGCCGACCCGGACCGGGCGTGGGTGCGGATCCGCCGCTCACGGCGCAGTATCGGATCCCTGCTGATGGATCAGCGGGTGATCGCCGGAGTAGGCAATGTGTATCGAGCGGAAGTACTTTTCCGGCACGGTATCTCCCCGCAACGCCCGGGCGCGGAACTGACCGCCGCGCAGTGGTCGGCGCTGTGGGCCGACCTGGTCGACCTGATGCGGGTGGGCGTGCGCCGCGGGAAGATGCACGTCGTGCGGCCGGAGCACGATCACGGGGCGCCCTCCTACGCCGCGGACCGGCCGCGCACCTATGTCTACCGCCGGGCAGGTGAACCCTGCCGATGCTGTAGCGGGCCGGTGCGGCATACGGTGCTGGAGGGCCGGAACCTGTTCTGGTGCGCGCAGTGCCAACCCGCCTGAACCGCGCCGTTCAGCCCGCGACGGCCGTACCGGTATCGAGCGTTTCGGCCCCGGCGTAGCGGCGCCCGCCCGCGGTCTTCGCCGAGTACATCGCCCGATCGGCCCGGCGCAGCAGTTCGGCCAGTTCGCTGCGGTCCTGTGGCGGGGCATAGGTGGTGCCGACGCTGGCCGAGACCGGTACCGGCCCCACCGACGACCACACCGAATCGTTCAGCGCGTGCACGATGGCGTGAGCCAGTTCGGTGACGCGGTTATCGGCCATCCCCGCCGCCAGCACGAATTCGTCCCCGCCGTAGCGGCACACCACCGCTCCCGGTGGCGCCACCTCCCGCAGCCGCTTGGCCAGTTCGACCAGCACCTCGTCGCCCACCGCGTGACCGTAGCTGTCGTTGATCTGCTTGAACCGGTCCAGATCCACCACCAGCAGACCCACCCCGCGGTCGGCCTGTTCGGCCATCATGCGTACCCGCTTGCGCAGCAGGGTGCGGTTGGCCAGCCCGGTCAGCGCGTCATGGGTGGCCTCGTGTTCGAGCCGCTGCTGCAGTGCGGCGAATTCGCGGACCCGCTGGGTGGCCTCGTCGGAGAGGTTCTTCTTCTGCTGGGCCAGGGCCAGCTCTTGGAGCGCCTGGGCATAGCTGTCGATGGCCTGGCTGGCCACCAACGGCCACCGGGTCGCCACCAGGGAGCCGCGCGGGCCGGCCGGAAAGCCGAGCAGGGTGCGCGTGACCAGCGCGAGCATCCGGACCTGCTGGAGCGGTTCGGCACAGAGCCGGGCGCCGAGCCGGCGGGCCGCACGAATCGGGAAAGGATCGGAAACGGTGAGGTCCAGAAGTTGCTCGAGGATTTCGACGAGTACGGGTTCGATATCGGCGGCGGTGATATCGGCGTCGGGCTGGGCGCCGGCGGCCAGCGCCCACTCCCGGGCCGTGGAACGGACGGGTGGCCGGCTCTCAGTGGTCATATCGACCACCGGCGGCGGTGGAGCTCACGCCGCGGATCAGGGTCCGCCGCGTCGGTACCGGGCTGAGCCGGCTCTGTCGTACTGCTATGCGGATGGTCCACCTTGTCGGGTGCACGCTACCGCCCCCTTTCCAGATACCCCGTCCGGCAAGAAGATCGTAGCAAGATGGTGGAACCCGCCGACCTGCGTTCTAGAACAGGTTCCGGGCCCGGTACAACAGTTATCTCTGCCCCTATCGTCGCGGAATCGCTTGCGTTACACACCTTTGCAGAGATATCCGTGCCGTGCCCGGTCCGGCGATCGGCCCGGTGGGCCCCGGAATTTGCTTTTCCCGCTATTGGTAAGTCGGTGAGAGCCCGGCCGGGCCCGGCGCCACCGGTGATCTCTGTACCGGTGAGGGGCTGATTGGCGAAATGAAACCACGATTGGGTAGAGTCGCTGTGCACACGATATCGTGGCGATCCCATGGATGTCGTATGCATGCGGGTGTAGTTCAATGGTAGAACCTCAGCCTTCCAAGCTGATGGTGCGGGTTCGATTCCCGTCACCCGCTCACACGAAAAGGTCCTGCCATCAGGGCGGGTACCGCCGGTTCGCGGGGAAGCCGCCGGCATGGTGGCCGCGCCGGCAACCGAACCGAGCGCCGGTTGCGGCCGCGAGGGCGCCGGGCGCCGGAGGCCGGTACACGTTGCGTATCTGTTGTTCCTCTTCGTCGACCGCCGGAGCGGATCGGACATTTCCTACCCACCGGATGCCGGGAAGACGGCCGTCGGCCGGGCAGGCCGGAATTGCTGTGCCCCTGAAGTTGTGGTCACCGCCGAGCGGTGAGCGCACCCGGACCGGGTGCCGGTGCCACCGGACGGGCCCGCCCGGCCTTGCGCCCACGGTCTTCCCCGGCCGACCGTGTCGATGCAGCGCCGTTGCGTGGTTTGCCTTCGTCGTGAATGCGTGGCATCTTGTTCTCGTTCGAACGTCCCGGGCGACGGGGACGGGAGAACATCGTGAGATCCGGCCGGTATGGACATCGGTTCGGTCACACGGGCCCGATCGGGTACGATCGAGCGGAGCGAGAGTCGGTTCGACCAGCGGTTTTCTGGCATATGGGCAGGTCCCGTACTACTGAAGAGCCGTCGTCCGAGGGCTGATGGTGCGGGTTGGATTTCCGTCACCCGTTCCGGACCGGTGCTCGTTTCCCTCCGGGGAGAGTACGGGGTGTGGCGCAGCTTGGTAGCGCACCCGCTTTGGGAGCGGGTGGTCGCAGGTTCAAATCCTGTCACCCCGACAAATGTTCGTTCGCACCGCCGTGCGCCGCTGATCCGCCCCTCAGATTCGCGACCGGGACGGCTGTTTCCCGTCGTTCACCGCGCTCGGCTGACCGGCGCGGGGAAGCCCGATCTCCACATCGGGCGCCGGGAGTTCCGCACGGCGCCCGAAGGCCTGGTCGATCAATTCGGACGCGGCCCGGGTGACGATCAGCCGCGCGATGGCCAGGTCGGTTTCCAGTTTGGTGCGGTCCTTGGGGTTTCGTTCCGATAGCTCGTAGGCGCGGCTCGCCAGTACGTAGAAGATCTCGGCGGCGTAGCGGTCGGCGATGCGGTCGCAGTCCGAGCGCATACGTTCGACCAGATGGAAGGTGGCGGCCGCGGGCAGACCGGCGTCGGTGAGCCGGGTGGCCAGATCACTGCAGCGCGGGTTGGTGACCCGGTACACGTCGAAGGGGTCGTCACTGGCGGCCAGTGCCTGCTGGACGTATTCGGGAAGTTCATGGACCGGCTCTTCGGGCTCGGGCTTCGCCGGGGCCGGGGCCTGCCGTCCGGGTGTGCTGACGGTCTGATCGGTGACACCCAGCACGTCCCCGAGGCCGTCGCCGCGGTCCCAGGCGGCCAGGAGTTCCCGGATACCGTTCAGTTTCATCCCCCGGCCGAGCAGACGGCTGATTGTCTGCAACCGGTTGAGGTGGTCCGAGCCGTAGTAGCCGATCCGGCCCCGGACGTCGGGGGAGGGCAGCAGCCCACGCTCGTGGTACACGCGGACACTGCGCACGGTGGTTTCGGCAGCCCGCGCCAGCTCGTCGATCGTGTACTCGGATTCGCCAGCCATACGTATAGGAAACCATAATCGGGCCCGTAGTTAAACGGTCCGTAACCAAACGAACCGCTGAGCAGCGGCTAAAAGATGTGAAAAACAGGTCAACGTCCCGTTACCTAACGGCATGAGACCTTGCCTGAAGGGCCTTCCGTGCTCTAACGTGCGTGATACAGCTGACATCAGCTGGTTTCCGGGGACTGTTGAGCAGCCCTGACGTTCCGCCCGACCAACGGGACACGTATCGGTTTCCCCCGGCGTGCCCTCGGCAGTTCCGGAGACGGCTATGAGCACAACGCGAGTTCGTTCCCTGAGCGTGGTTACACCCCGCGCCACCACTACTTCCCGGCTTCCCGCGACGCCGCTGCCGGCGCCTGCGAAATCGGCGCAGCGGCCGCCGTGCGCGGAGGTACCGGACAGCTGGGACCTCGACTCCGGGACTCCGGAAGCCTGGCATTCAGCGGTGCGCATCTGCTATGGGTGCCCACTTTTCGTACAGTGCAGCCGGTTGGCGCAGACGCTCATCGAGCGGGGCGATGCACCGCGAGCCATGATCTGGGCAGGCGTCGCCTACGACAACTCGGGCAACGTCATCGAGAATCTCGACCGGCACCGGACCGTGCCCATCGACCACAAACGCCCGATGCGCATCATCCGCAACGGCCCACGCCCCACGCACGGCGCGGCGGTCGCCGGTGCTCCGAAACGGCATATCGTGCTGGGCCGCCCACTTCGGCCGACGGAGTCGGCGGCTGTCTGAACTATGCTCCGGGGGCAAACACGGCTCTAGCTCTGGTGGTGCGTAGATGACAATCCTGGCGTTGGAGATCGGTCCGACCCGGTTCGCGGCGATCGAGATCGCCGACGACGTCGGGGCCGACCGGGTCCAGCGGATTTCGATCCCGCGTGCCGGGGCGTGGGATCGGGTTCGGGAGCTGCTGCTCCGGATCGCCGCCGGGCGAGATGTCACCGCGGTCGGCATCGCCTCGAACGGACCGATCGATATGGCCTCCGGTGTGGTGGCGCCGGATCAGGTGAAGGAATGGCAATCCGGCTTCCCGCTGGTGGAAGCGGTGCAGAAGCTGTTCCCCGCCGCGACGGTCGCGATGGCCCTCGACGGTGTGTGCCTGGCACTGGCCGAACGGCATTTCGGCGCCACCCAAGACGTAATGGACTCGCTGTCGATCTATGTCTCGGACACGATCGTCGGCGGTGTGATGGTCGGCGGCTTCGTGGTGGTCGGGCGTACCGGCAACGCGGGCCAGATCGGTCATGTGCTGGTGCCCGGCTACGACGGGCGATGCGCATGCGGAGGGCGCGGATGCCTGGAATCGGTGGCCGGTGGTGCGGCGCTGACGAAATGGGCGCGCGAGCAGGGCTGGGAGGGGGACTCGCTGCAGGCTCTGGCGGCCGACGCGCAGGCGTCCGACCGGACCGCGGTCGCGGCGCTGGAGCGGGCCGGTACCGCGCTGGGCCGGGCGATCGCCTCGGTGGCTCCCCTGCTCGACATCGACCGGGTGGTGATCGGCGGGCCGATCGCCACGCCGGGATCGGCCCTGTGGAAACCACTGCACAACGCCGTCGCGATGCACGCGCGGCTACCGTTCCTCACCGGGCTGCGGGTGGTTGGGTCGGAGTTGGAGGATCTCGGCCTGTTGGCCGGCGCGGGCGTTATCGCCCTGACCTCGCAGGGTGAGTGAATTTCCCTGTCGGAAACCGCGGCTCCGAAGGGACCGGCTCGTTCGGGGCGGTGCGCCGAGAGGGTGCCGTGCCGCGGCGGCTCCGCATCCCCCGCGGAGGGGCAGCCGGTCGGCATCGGCCGGTTTGCCGATGTTTAGCCGAAGTCTCCGATGAGGTTTCCTTCCCGGCTCCGGTGCGGGTCACAGGCGGTGTGGGAGCCGCTCCCGGACCCGAACGGCTCGTGTTGCCAAGGGTTTCCGTAGAATTCCCGAGTCGGCGCGCCGGAGGGGTGGTCAACCGGGGTTGCGTGCGGCCCGGTTGCGGGACGTGCACTTCGTGGTAGTCCAAGGTCCACTATTGAACGTGCCGCTGCGCAACGGTACATTATCTCTTGCGGCCGTTGTCTCGTTTGAGGCACCCACCGCGCAACAGTAGGACGCACGCGATGAGAGGGCGCAGTGATCCCCTGGGTGACGGTCGAAACTTTGGCGCCGGAAGGATTCTCGGTCGCGTCGGTCGGGGATACCGGACGGGAGTTCGCCGACTGGCGACGAGTACTGCAGCGGCAGCTCGCACGCACGCCGGCCTTGTACGACGGGCTGAGCACCCGTGATATCACCGAAGCTCTGCGTGCCTCCATCGAAGGTTCGGTCGATGTGGACAAGTCCGTGTCCACCCGCTCGGGTCCGCACCGGCTGATCGTGCGTCCGGTCTTCGGGCCCGGGGGCGACGTCCACGCTGTTCGCTGGTGGGCCGGGCCCCGAAACGGCCCGGTACCGCCCTTACCCGGCGCGGTCGGAGTGGTCTGGGACCTGGACAGTCAGACCCTCGCGCAACCCAGTGGTATCACCGCGCTCTCCGGGATCGCCCCCGAGGAATATGTGCCGCGGATGTCCATCGCGGAATTCTTCCACCGGATCTCTGCCTTCGATCGGCACGCCGAAGTGCTCGATCTTCTCTACCGGCCCGTTCCTGGAGACAAGCTGCAATTCGAGGTCTCCGTACTGCGCAACGCGGGCCGTGTCACCCGGTGGCGGATCACGGTGCGGGCGCGCAACGACGAGTACGTGCGCGGTGCCTGGTGGCTCATAGAGGACATCACCTCCGAGCACGACCCGGCGATCTGGCCGACGCTGGAGAGCGTCGGGTTGCGGGAAGCGCATCGGCGGGCGGGGAACCACCTGGCGGTGGTCCAGCTCGCGCACGCCAGCATTTCCCACTGGCTGACCGACCCCGCGCCCTGGATCCGCTGGGATTACCTGTTCCGGCCGGTCGATGTGTTCCATCCCGAGGATCGGGTTCGGTTGATGGATCTGGGCTCCCGGGTGAACGGTGGCGACAGCGCCGGGGTTACGTTGCGGGCGCTCAACTACGCCGGCGGCTACACCCCGACCTCACTGCTGCTGTATCCCTACCCCGGATTCTCCAATCGCGAACTGGCCATCGCTCAGCTCGTACGGGTTGCCGACGATATTCCTATGGTGGAACCGGAACCCACGGATCTGGCCGCGCCGGGAACGCCGATCGGATACGACGACCAACTCAGATATCGGCTTGCCGGCCGGCTGCGGCACAGCGCGATGTCCTGAGTGTCGCGGGGCCCGCGGCCGAGCAGCGGAGTCCCCACATGTGGGAAGGCGTCTCCGGTTGGTGGCCCGGCTGCTCTTTACCATTTCGAGAGTGAGGACTGGGGTTGCCGGACGTGCCGATTCCGGCGAAGCGCTGCTTCGCCGGATGGCCGCGCGCAGGCGCCGCGACAATATCGTCGTGATCGTCCTCGCGGTCTTGGCCGTATTGGGTGGTGGCCACGCCGTCTACGACTTCTTCGCCGCCGATCCGCAGCCCCCCGGCGACGACCAGATGGTTATCGTTGCCGGTCACGACCGTCTGGCCGGCTCTTTCGCCGAAGACTTCGTGGTCGCCTACCTGAGCGCGGGGACCGGGCAACAGGAGGCGCTGTCACGGTACGTCGGCGGTTCCCAGCAGCTTTCGCTCCCCAAAACCGGTCAGCAGGTGCGCGACCCGATCATCGTCTACACCGGTCGGACGCTGTCCGCCGGGACCGTGGAGGTCTGGTCGGTCACTGTTTCGGTACATGTGGGACGTAGCCAATCCGACAGCGCTCGGCAGTACTACCGTGTGCCGGTCTCGATATCGGAGGGGAACCTACGGGCGCTCACCCTGCCCGCCGCGGTGCAGCCGCCGGGCATCGGAGCCGATCTGGCCCAGGCCTATTCGGCACCGTGCGGTGAGGAGACTCCGTTTACGCAGGTCGTCACCGGATTCCTCACCGCCTACCTCACCGGCTCCGGAGATGTCGCGCGGTACGTGAGCGTCGACTCCGGAATCGCGGCACTGCGGCCGGCCCCGTTCACGGAACTGTCCACTGTGGCCGTCACCGCCGAGGACACCACTTGCGGAGCCGCCGGTGACACCGCGCGAGTGCTGGCGACAGTCACTCCCGAAGGACAGTCCGGGGCCGTTCCGGCACTGGCCTATCCGCTGACGATGGTGCGCGGTGACGGGCAGTGGCAGGTGCGGGTCATCGAGACGTTGCCGGCCCTGAAAGAGCCGCTCACCGCGGTGGTGAACCAGGGGGAGAAGGCCGGTCCGGCACCGGGCGCCACCACCGGGGCGCCCACTACGACCGTAGAGATTCCACGGGCCACCCAGAACTGACGTGAGGCGACGAACACATGGGCAACATATCCAATATCCTGTACGGAATTCTCGTCTTCGTCCGCTGGGCGGGCCTGATCCTGATCACCATCATTTCGATGGGCGTGATGATCTCGGAGGCAGCGAAATCCAAATTGTCCCCGGCGAAGATCCTCGGAGTGGCGGGTTCGGCGATTCTGGCCGCGGTGTTGTTCTGGATGTTGCCGACCCTGGTGAACTACGCGCGCGGTGACGCCAACATGATCGTGCCGGACCACCCCGTGGGTGGTTATAGGTGACCCAGGTGATCAAGGTCTTCACGCCGGTAAAACGTGTCCCCACCATGATCGGCAAGGCCCAGAACGGCCAGAAGTTGCCGTTCGGGCCCTATACCCTGCCACAGGTGGCGGGGGTGGCCGTGGGGTTGATTCTCACGGGACTCGGTGCGATGACCCTGCCGGCGAATCCGGCGATCACCTTTCTGGTCGGTGTGGCGCTGACCGTAGTGATCGGGTTCGGGCTGGGCCTGATCCCTTATACGGGAGTACGGCTGTTGTCCAGGGTCGTATGGTTCGGCCGGCTCGTTCTCTACCCGAAACCCGCGCTCGCCTCCGGTATGCCGGTCACTCCGGAATCGGCTCGGATCACCATGTTCGTCGAGGAGACGGTGGTGGCGATCCTGCCGCACGAACCGGCCGCCTCCATGTCGGCGAGGGAACGCGGCAAGCGCAACGCCGCCCGCGGCGGTCAGATCCTGGAAATGCTGGGGACGAACCGTTTCCTGCGACCGGTGGAGGTGGTCGAACCTGCCACCGCGTCCGGTACCCCCTCGAATTGGCGGACGATGATAGGCGGTAACGGGGGGCGACCGAAGAGCGGAGAGGGACGCTGATGGGGTTCAACCGGGATCTACAACCCACGGCCGCGATTCGCGGGCATCTGCAGTTCACCCATACCGGGCTTGTCACCGCGAACTATTTCATCACTCCGCTCGGCTACGGATTGCGTAAGGCCAGCGATAAATTCGACGTCAAACTGGCTCATCACTCCCTGGTCAACAACCTGCCGAACGGGTCGCTGCTGCTCGGTATCCAGGCCCGGCAGAACACTATCGATGTATTGAGCAAAATGGTCGAAGGCGTGGATCTCGACGAATGCGCCGATTACGCCGACGAGGTGTTCGCCTCCTACGAACGGGTCCGCGCCATCGCCCCGCAGACCCGGATATTCCTGCTTTCGATCCCGGTGGGCACTGCCAACACCAGCGGTATCTCCGCGCTCTCGCGGATGTGGCGGGGTAGTACCACCACGATCGATGCCACCGCCATCTCGCGGGCCGAACTGGACGCCTACGAGAACGAGGCGAACGAGATCCTGTCCCGTATCGGTGGCGACTTCGATCCGGTGCCCGTGCCGGCGGCGATGTTCCAGTGGCTGTGGGAGCACTATCTGGCCCGCGGCGCGGTGGGTGATCCGGTGGCCCCCACCCGCGCCGGCGCCTTGGACGACGCGACCGCGGCGGTGTTCAAATCCGCGGCGCTGGACGAGGGCGCCCGAGCCGATTCACAACGCCGGCTACGCCCCTCCTTCGTCCCGGTGATCAAGGTGGTACAGCCGGACACCGGCTATCGTCCGTCCTACCAGGCCATGCTCACCCCGCGTTCGTTTCCGTACGCGGGCATGATGTTCCCCGGGGGCAGCGAATTCCTCAACGTGATCGACGGCCTCGGCGATGTCACCGTCGACTGGGGGATGCGGATCTCCACCAAACCCGCCGACCAGGTATTGAAGGCCAACGAGATCAACCTGCGGCGGCTCGGCGAGCAGATGGACCAGCGCGACCAGGAGATCTCCTTCGCGCAGAACACATTGATGTCCAAGGCGCAGATGCTGAGCGAGTACAACCAGCATTTCGAGGTGAACGGCGGCGAATCGGAGGTCTCCTTCACCACGGTCATCGCCATCGGAGGCCCTTCTCGGGACGAGACCATGGACGCGGTCAACACCCTACGGCGCCGGTACAAGCGTTTCCAGGTGGAAATGACCGCGCCGGTGGGCGCGCAGGTGGATCTCTGGTCGCTGCTGGTGCCGGGTAGCCCGCCGCGGCGGGCCTTCGACGATTTCGCGCATATCGTGCCCTCGGATATGTGGGCGGGATTCGTACCGTTCACCACGAGTCAGATCGGTGACGACAGCGGTCCGGTCATCGGTATCAATCTGCTGTCCGGGCATTTCGAGCCGATCCATTTCGGAATCATGGAGGCGGCGCTGCACGATCTGTCCGCCTCCTTCGCGGTGACCGGCGAACTCGGCTCGGGTAAATCGTATTTCCTGAAGCTGATGGCCGTCCTCGTCCACGATATGGGTGGACAGTTCCTCGCCATCGACCGCAGCCAGGTCGGGGAATGGGAGCATTTCGCCTCCGCGATCGATGATGCCGTGGTCATCGACCTGGCAAATCCGACAGTATCGCTGGATCCGCTACGTCTGTTCGATCCGCGGGTGGCCGGGGAACGCGCGCTGGACTCCGTGCTGCCGCTGCTGGACCTCTCACCGACCTCGGGTACCGGCGCGGTCATCAGCAATCTGCTGTCACCGCGTGGGGTCGAAGAACACAAGATCGCCAGCCTGCTGGACCTGTTCCGGGTGGTCTGCCGGCTGCGCGACGAACCGGGATCGCTCGAAGAGTACTCCGACCTCGCATCTCGGCTGGGAACCATCGTGGAACGGGTCCCGGTACTGTTCGACCCCGGTCTGGCGCCGATCCGGCTGGACGCCGCGGCCACGGTGGTCCGCAGCCACCGGCTCGCGCTACCCACCGCCGAGGAACTCACCACCCCCCATCTGTACAACCGGTTGCCGCTCACCAAGCGGCTGGGCACCGCGCTGTACGAATTGGTGGGGGTGACCGCCCGGGAGGCGTTCCTCTCCGACAACGGCCGGTTCGGTCTGCTGGTCGGTGATGAGGCGCACCATTTCACCCAGACCCAAGTGGGTTCTGCGGTGACCTCCGATTTCAGCCGTGACGGACGTAAACACCTGGCCGCCATCGGCCTCGCGTCGCACGATCCGGCCACCGACTTCCAGGGCGCCGCGCACAACCTGATCCCCAACCGCTTCGTCTTCCGTCAGCGCGACGAGACACTGGCACGTAACAGTCTGGAATGGCTGGGGGTCGATCTGGAGGAGGCGCCGTTCCTGCTCCAGGCGCTGCGCGAGGAGACCTCGCCACCGGTGGGCGCGGGACGACAGGTCCCCGAGGAGCGCCGGGGTGAGATGTTCATGCGCGATGCGTTGAGCCGGATCGGACGCGGCAAAGTACTCGGCCCGGCCCGTGCGGACAGGGCCGAAGCCATCACCAGTACCCCGACCGTCGTTGCGAAGACCGAGCGGCGAGAGCCGGAGGCGGTGCGGTGACCGGGGCGTGACGATGGCAGGCGGATCGGATTCGGACGGCTACAAGGGGCCGGCGCGGGCGTTCATCGTGGTCGCTGTCCTGTTGATCTGCTGTTGTGGTGGCGCGCTCTCGGCTGTTGGGGTTCCACTCGGGGAGATGATGTCGGTGGGTAAGAGGCACTACGAGTCGCAGTGCGATATCGCGCTGGGGCCGGAGCCGGGCGCGTCGACGTCGGCCACCGCCACCACGACCACCACGCCGGTTCCGGATGCGGTCGCGCGGCAGCAGCGGCCGGAGAAGAACCCCTATGCGGAGTTGGATTTCGACCCCGCCGATCCGAACGTCACCGATCGTGACCTGGCCTGCGCGTCGGCTATGAAGACGGCGCCGATACAGGACGAGCCGTGGCAGGAGACCAATACCGGGCCTGCTGTCTCGTGCGCCGCAGACCTGGCGCTGCGCTATCCGGAAGCAGGGGGTACGCCGACAATGACCGACTACGCGCGCGATGTGATCTACAGCGCCTCGATCGCCGGATCGACCGGACAGTGCGCCCCGACCCGGGCGCCGGCGCCGGTCGTGGTGGAGAACTGCGGTGACCCCACCGAAGTGGCGGCGTCCGTGATACTGCCGGCAACGGTCGGCGAACAGGGTTACTGCGGGCAACTGGTCGACCCGAAAGCCGCCTCTCCCGGGGACCTGGTGTTCTGGGAGTACATCGACCGCCGCGCGACCCGGGTCGGCATCGCGCTCGGGCAGGGAGAGCTGGTGACGGTGGACAGCGGTAGGTTCGTGCGGCTCCGCCTTCCCGAGGACGCCGAGGTGCAGATCAAACGGGTATTGGGGGATGTCGCGTGACCAGTGCGGAAATCGGTCCGTATTCGATAGAGATCGATCTCGTCGGCGAGGAACGGGACGGCGGGGACACCCGGGCGGGGGAGCCGGGGAAACCCGGTGAGCGTCGAACCGGGGGTGGCGGAAAGAACGGCTCGGCGCCGGCGGCGCCCACGCCACCGCCCGGCACGCAGCCTCCGAACGGAACCGCGCCCCCGGCAGCTGGTTCCACGGCTGCGCCACCCTCGGCTCCCCAGCCCGCGCCCGGTCCGGTATCTCCTCCTTCGGCCACGCCGCCCGCTGCCCCGGTGCCCTTGTCCGCGACCACTACCGCTCCGGCGCCGCCGCCGCCAGCGGCGCCGGCACCTGCGCCCGCCCGGGCCGAGGACCGGCCGGAACCCGAACCGCTGGTCGACCCGGAGACCGTGGCCCAGATGGCGCCCATGGCGATGATGGCCGGCGCTGCTCTGCTGCCGATGATCGGTTCGGCGCTGACGGGTCTACTCGGTGGCGGTTCCGGCACCGGTGCGGCTCCCGCCGGTGCGGCTCCCGCCGGTGCGGCCGGCGGCCCGGCGATGGATCCGGAGTCCCAGGAGGCCATGAAGGCACTGAAGGCTCTGGAGTCCGTCTACGGTGACGGGGAGCCGACCGATCCCGGAATGAAGAAACTGCGGGAGAAGGTCACCGGTTCGGACGAGGGCAGTGGTGACGGTCCGCAGATGGTCAAGGCCAAGCGGTTGTTCCAGGCCAATCGCGGCGCCGCCTTCAACAACCTGGACAAGCAGTTCGTCAACTACCTCAACACGCTCGGAACCTCGAACAAGGTCGACCAGAACGCTGTGCGGCGCTTGCTGAAGATGACGAACGAGGCGCTGGCCGAGCTGGGACCGATGGCCTATACGAAAGAGGGGCAGCAGAAGGTCCGCCAGATCCTGACCGCGGCGCTGCAGACCGCGCACAAGATCGTTTCCGGGGGTACGGCGAACAACGGTGATACGGCCTCGGCGATCAATCAGCTCACCAACCAGTATCTGTACAACATCATCGGTAAGCCGTTGCCCGGGGGAGTCAAGTTCACCGCGGCGGCCGCGGCCGTCCGAGGTGGTTCGGAGCGGGCGCAATTCGCGGTCAAGACCGCGCTCGCCCAGATCGGTGACCCCTATGTGTGGGGCGCGGTGGGCCCGAACAGTTTCGACTGTTCGGGTCTCACCCAATACGCCGCCAGGCAGGCGGGCGTGAACATCCCGCGGGTGGCCAATGATCAATACCGGCAACTGCCCGCGGTGAATCCCGCCAATATCCAACCCGGTGACCTGATCTTCCCGTCGACCAGCATGAAGAACGGTCAGATGGGTCACGTGATGATGTATATCGGTAACGGGCAGGTGGTCCATGCGCCGAGATCCGGTGAGAACGTGAAGATCACGAGCCTCCCGCGCAGCTACGAGGCCCGCCGCTTCGCCTGAGTACGAGGGCGCGGCCCGGTGGTCGGATCCACCGGGCCCCTTCGCGACCGATAACGAATCCCGGGCACGCCCTGCGCTCGGCCCCCGTATCGCCGGCGACGACCCGGCGAGTACGGCGACATTCGTTCCGGCCCCGTGATCGCCTCGTGCAGGCGATACGGAAGCCGCGGGGCGGCCGCGGGTTCCCGCGGCGCAGACCGCCCTTACGGATCCCAGGGATCGAGGCCCGATTCCGGGTCCATGTGGTCCAGGTTGGCGACCCGGTGCGACCACTGCATGAGCCGTCGGCGGTTCATTTCGCTCGGGTTGGCCTCATAGGAGTGCGCGGCCTGCTGGAAACTTGTCGCCACTTCAGTGGCAATGGTCCAGCGCGTGCCCCGGCCGACCGCGTTCCACTCCTCCGGTGTGATCGCCGCGCGCAGAGCACGGTCGGAATCCCAATGCTGCCGGACGCGATTGATGAATCCATGGTCGACAACCGAACCGGGCGGGGGTGTGCTGGTGTGCCGGGCGAAGTTGTCCGCCGCGACGACCGCCTGCGAAGCGAATGCGTTGCGCACCGGAAGCGAATCGGTCGGCAGGATGTGGTTCTCGATCGCACGGGAGGCAGCGAGTGCCTTCTGTAGCGGAGCCCAGCCGAAGGGGTTCGACGACATACTGGCCTTCTGGACCGCTGCCGCGCGAAGCGCATGGATCACCATCTCGTCCGACCCGCCGGCGGCCACCAGCGCCGAGGCCATGTTACCGTCCGGGACCCGGCTGTCACCGAGGCCGTCCAGTGCGTTGGCGATACCGGCAGCAGACCCCATACCGCCGCGCGGATCCGCTCGGGTTCTCGCCTTGAGCAGCCAGTTCGCCCGGGCATGGTCGCCCCACTGGTAGGTATCCATCCGGGATTCGGCAGTGATCATATTTGCCAGGTCGGAGCGCCTCCTACCCCGTGCCAGCGGGCTGAAAGGGCTGGGTGTGGCGGCCATCAGCCACGCGGTGACGGGCGAAGCGTTGACGGTGTTCAGGGCGGCCATGGCGGCGAGGCCGCTCAGTGATCCGCCCCCGCCGCCGCCCCCGCCCCCGCCGCCCATACCCATCCCGAGCGCGGTACCACCACCGCCCCCCGAGCCGGACTGACTGCCCTGGATGGCCAAGGAGAACCGGTTCGCGACCCAGTCGTTGCCACGGGACAGGCTCCGGTTGAGCCGCCGGATCTGCGAGATCGCCACGATCTCCACGACACAGGCGATGACGATGACCGACATCACCTGCCCCCGCGCCTGGTCGAAGAGGTTGCTCATGAACAGGATGTAGACACCGAGAAAGATCGTGAACACGGTCATGCGAGCGGCGGCGATCAGTCCGTCGACAACATTGCGCACCAGGAAGGTCTGCGTCGGTCCGTAGATGAAACCGCCTGCCGCGAAACCGAATATGGACATGAAGCCGTGGTAGATCGTGTTCATGGCTGCCTTCATGACCTTCAGCCCGAGATAGACAGCGAAGGCGAGCAACAGCGTCGCGCACACCAGCAGGATGATTCCGGTACCGACCTGGCCCATCGACGGATTATCGGCCCGGGAATACGCGGAGCCGTTACCGCATTGCTTGATTCCCTTGAGAATATTGTCGTCCTTGCCCGAGAGCACCCCCGAGGACCACGCCGACTCGCAAGCCGCATAGTTGTCGACAACCTCGCCGAAGTTCCACACCTGTACAGGTTTCCGGGCGAAATTGTCCGCCAGATCTTCCTGCATGGTTTTCACCAGCAGGACCGGATTGGGGTTGCTGTCACCGGTGAGCCCGGCCGCGACCGAGATGCCCACATCCCTGCCCTGGGTGAGCAGGCCGTCGGAGGACAGGACATCGGCAAGGGGTTCGGCGAGGAAGACCGGACCGATGATCGCGACACCCAGCATGGTGATCACCTGCATGGTGGCCTTGCTGGGAAAACCGCGGACGATGAACCAGGCCACGAAGAAAGTGCCGATCGTCGCGGCGGTGATCAGCATCATCGGGGTGGCGATCTGATGGGACAGCGCGGCGGCGACACCGTTCAGCGCGTTGGCGAACATATCGAGCCAGGTGAAACCGAAAGTGAAACCGACGATCCAGATGGCTGTGGTCACGATGGCCATATAGCCGACGAACTCGAGGCCGAGCAGCGTCCACAGCACGGTGTAGCCGGGATTGAGCAGACCACCGCGGTTCGAGGCGAAAGTGTAACTCGACAGCGGTACGCCGTTGGAGTCGGTGATGTTCATCCAGCCCAGGCCGTCGATCTGCGATACACCACTGCTGACCTGGGCAGTCGCGACAACGCCGACGATTCCCGGAAATACGACGAAGAGAAACAGGAGACCCAGGACCCACAGTGTTCGCCGATGCCACGGATGCTCGGCGAGCCAGTCCCGGGCCTTCCTGACAAGGGTATCGGGATAGTACCGCACGGGGTCCCAGCCGGTGTCGCCGACGCGGCGACATCGGAGTTCGCGAGCGTGCCGGGAAGGCCGGACCGGCGCCGTCATACGGCACTCACCACCGGATACCCGTCTGCTCCATCGGTGGTGGAGAGATGGCCGGCGATACGGCGGAATTGTCGCACGAGTAGTTCCCGGCGGCTGTTCGCCGACCGGGAAAAACGCAGGTTCATCCGGTTGTTCCTCCTGCGCCTGAATCCGGGCCTCGTTGGAAAGAGGGCATCTTGGTGCACATCAGTTTACGAGTCGCTGACTCGATGATGACGTGTCGTACCAGGTCACCGCTTCCCTCCGGTGGGAATCCCCGACAATGGGGTCTGTCAGGAAGGAGAGGCGCGCATGGTCGGCTGCCGGTGTCTGCGATCTCGGTTCGGCCCGTCCGGAGCGCCCTGTCGCAGCGCTGATGACGACCGGATGACGCCGGCCGCGAGCGTCAAGACCATCGGCAGGTGAGGCTGTGTCCTTTCTGGACGGGGTAGGGGACTTCCTCACCAGCGAAGATTTCGCAGTAGGCGCCGTGAGCGTGGTCGGGTTCGCCGTTGGTGGGCCCATCGGGGCAGCGGTGGCCGGAGGTGTTGCCGGCGGGGTCGCCGCTGGTTTCAAAGACGAGAACATCCTGATGGGAGCCGGTCTCGGTGTCGCGGGTGGGCTGGTCGGCGGCATGCCCGGCGTCGCGTTCAGAGCTCCGGCCAGAGGGATGGTTGGCGGTCTCCTTCGCCGGCAGCACTCTCTGGAATTGGCCCGCGCGATGGGCGGAAGGGTGCCCACGATCGCGTACGAGCGTTCCGGGTTGTTCGCGAAGCGGATTCCCGAGTTACTCGGGGGCGCACACCTGTCGCCCTGGAAGACCCATATGGGTCTGCTGAATACGGCCTTCACTCCGTATTACATGGGCGAGATCGAGAATGCTCCGGACGATATCCGGAATAAATGGTACAAGTACATGGGGTATCCCGACATTCCACTGATAGATATCAGTGAGGAGGAGCTTTCCGCCATCCCGGACAAGATGCCCCATATCATGATGCCCGATCCGGCTCGCCTGCCGAAGGAATTGGAACTGACCGCGCCGGTCGAGAAGAACTATCGCACCCTGCCCACCGCCTACGCGGGCTACTGGAACAGCTTCGGGGAGAAACCGGGCAAACTCGACCCGCCGAAGGAACTGGCGGTCGGTGACATCTCCGGGGAAGAGAAGGCCGGGATCGCGAACTATCCGCAGAAGGTCGAGAAGATGCGGAACCGGCTGGCGGAACTGCGGTCCAAGGCGGCGAAGGTCGAGGAGGCGAGCGAGCAGACCAGCCGGCTGTGTGCGGCCGGCCGCGGGGATTTCGCGCAGGCGGTGAAGGCGCTCACGGGATTTGCCGGACTGGACGCGCGGGATATGAAGCGTATCGGCGTACTGTTCTCCGACTACTCACAAAAAACGAGCGAGTACACCGGTCAACCGGTGTTCCGGATCGAACCGACCAGTCTGGGTGCCGGCCCGCCGAGCGAGGACGTATACGCGATGGTGCTCGTCGACGCAGCTTACGGGAGTGCTGCGGCAATACTGTCGTGGTACGCGGATGCTTTCGAGGCGCTCGGTGCGAGAACCGAGTCCGAGAAACCGACCGCGGAGAAACCGACCGCCGAGCAGAGCGGACAGAATCCGGCGTCCACAGCGACCACCCCCACGAACAACGGCAACGATCCCTACTATGACGCCGCGGCCGCCGCCCGCAACCGGATCTCGCCGATCGCCCGGACGAGCCCGTCCACGGTTCCCGCGCCCACCCCCTGGGATCTCACTGGTGACACCGGTTCGGGGCCCGGCTCCCATCGCAAGGTCACCGATGATCCTGTGGGCGGTGCCGCCGCTGGACTCGGCACGGCAACCACCACACCCGATGCCTCGTCGGTTGCCCCCGCACCGGTACCCGCGGTGTCCGCCGCCGGGAACGACATGGGATCTGCACTGAAATCGATGATGCTCCCGCAGATGATGCAGGCATTCCTGGGCCGCAACCGCCCAGGGCCCGGCACGGAACCGGAGAAGGACCACCGGGCTGTGCGGGAACGGCCCGAGGACTTCGCGGCCCCCGCGCCCGCGCCGACGGCCAACGGTGTGCCCGCCGCACAGCAGTCGGGCAACCCGGCAGCCACCGCACCGAACGGCGAGACCAGGCCTGCTGTGGCTCGTCCCGATTCCGGTCGGCCGCCGGGTAGCCCGGTGCCCGCGACCGCTCCCGACGCCAAGGACACCGTGGTCTACACCGTCCCCGACGGCCGGACCGTGGAGGTTTCCGCCGTGGTGGCACGTGGGCTGGACGCGGCATTCGGTAACGCCTCGGGCACCGATGCGCGCGCGGCGTACACCGGCACACCCGCGGAGTGGACCGATCCGAAGCGGATCGGGCGCCGAATCGACCCGAACGAGTCGATGACCGGAGATGTCGGCGTTTGGAAGGAGCGGGCCGCCTTACTGGTTAAGTTCGACGGCCAGGATACGCTCGAAGCGGTGGTCGACGGTGCGCTGGTGAAAGTCGCGGATCTGTCGATGATGCGCGACGACGCGGGCGAGTTCGGTGGTTTCGTCGGTATCTTCCATCCGCCCGGTATCGAGAAGCCGGCAGATGAGTCTGCCGGGGCTGCCGTTACCGTCGCGCCGGTCGACCAGACCGGTCCCGGTCTCGTGGTATCAGCGTAGGAGGCGCAGTGGTCGAGTTTCGGGATGCGTTGGGATTCGCTGTCGACGTAGGTGTGAGTTTCGCAGTCGACAAGTCACTGACCAAGTTCGGCGCCGGAAGCGGCTTTGGAAAGGAACTGGTCGGCGGCGCGATCTCCGGTGGATTGGGCGGCGCCGCGGGAAGGGTGGTTTCCGACGGTTACAGTAACAGTAACGTTGTCAACGGCTTAAAGGACGGTGCGATAGGTGGTTTCCTGGGGTCGGGGGCCGCTCATCTCTGGGGAAAAAGCCTGACAAAAGGAAAGACCACCGCCGATGAGGCATTGAACAAAGCGGACGAGGCCAAGGCGACTGCGGTCGCCGAGCGAAAGGCGCTCGACACCGCGGAAGGCACCCGCACCAGAGCTCTAGACAACATGAACGAGGCCGAGACCGCACTTCGGCAAGCGGATGGCAAGGTCGCAGCTGCCCAAGCCCAAGTCGACAAGCACATCGCAGATTTCGGGAACAATCCGGACGATCTTGTCTTGAAGCACAAACTCGAGGAACTCACGAAGGCGAAAGCTGAAGCCAGTACGGCCCGCACCCGGCGCGACGGGGCGCAGAAGGAGTTCAAACGGGCGGATGAAGAATACGACAAGTTGCATGCCAAAGAGCACAAGTTGGACGACACGAAGCGCGCTGCGGAAGAAGCCTTCGAGAACGCTGAAGCGGCCGCCAAAAAGGCGGGTGAGAACCTCGAGAACTTCGGCAAATTCCGCCGTGGCGGGCTGATCGGTCTGGGCTCGGGGATCGGAATGCTGCTCGGTGAACACGGCCTGCCCTGGCCCTCCGACGGGTCCGGCGGAGATCAGCCCGGCGCAGCGGTGAACAGGGTCCCCTTGATGTGGGACGGCTACCAACCCGCCGCGACAGCGGGGTTGATGGGCCGGTCACCGTTCGAGCAGGGCTCGTCTCCACAGAAAGGACAGGGTTTCCTGCTCCGCCCGGAGGGACTGAATCCCAGTATTGTCCTGTGGTACGGCGGCCCATCCAATTCGTTCGCGTATTCGCTGGTGGATGCCTATGAGATGTTCGGCGATCTGAAGAAGAAGGAAGACCTGAAGATCACGCCGATTCCGGCGATGCCGAAAACGGTGCAGGACCCCGCCGGTTTCAGCGCCAAGGGTGGCGCCACCTATAAAGACTTATCGCTCTCGCTCGACGAGGCAGGCAAGAAGCTGACCGAGACGCAGCAGAGCGTGGTGAATGTACTGCCGACCGTGGAGGAGATCAGCAAGCGCGGCAAAGAGAACGTCGGCAAGCTCATTGTCGGCGTGAACAGGTTCATGGTGGAACGTCTGCAGACCGGCTCGGACAAGGAAGTTCTCGTCGTACTGGGCCAGGGATTCACCGAGCTCGCCAACGAGCTCCAGAATGCCTCGCAGGCGAACCAGAATCTGGCCGGTGGCATCCAGAACCCGACCGCGGCGCAGGACGCGGCCGCGGCCCGGAACCTGGCCAACTCGGTCGGTAATTATGCCGGCCGGATGAACAGTGGGGGTTACACCCCCGACAGTTCGCAGATCGGGGTGAACAACCCCTGGAACCCGGGCAACCTCGGTACCGGCAATGCCGCCACGCCGGACACCTCGGCTCTGAAGGACGCCGCCGAAAAGTTCCGGAACCAGGCCGAGAACCTGGCGGGTGCGGCGAAGACTCCCTCGAACCTCAACCCTGCCTCCTACGACCCGGGTGCCGCTTTCAACCCGGGCGCTGCCCAACTGGGGTCCGCCGGATCGATGGGCGCGATGGGCGCGATGGGCGGAATGGGCGGCTTGATGGATATGATGTTGCCGCTTCAACTCATGGCCCAGCAGAGGGCCATGCGGGAGCAGGCGGACAGCGATATGTCCGACCGGATGGACGACCTGGATCCGTCCCGTTACGACCAGGCCGCTGTCCCGACCCTGCCGCAGGCGCAGCCGCCGACAGGGACCACGCCGTGGTCGAATCAGGCCGCCGCGAACAATGCCGCCGCCACCCCGGCCCAGCCCGCCGCGCACCACCCGGCCGGTGCCCCCAACGGCGCCAACTCCACTCAGCCCGGCACCGCGGTGCCGAAGCGGGTGCCCGGGGATGACGGTCTGGTGCCGTACGCCTTCCCGAAAGGGACCCAGCGCGTTCCGCTCGCCGTGGCACAGGCATGCGACAAGGCGTTCGCGAACAAGAGCGGTACCGATGCCCAGGCCGCGTACCAGGGAACCGCGGGGGCGTTCACGGATCCGAAGGATATCGGTCCCGGTGTCGATCCGTTCCAGCTGACCACCGGCGATATCGGCACCTGGATCATCCGGCAGCCGAAGAAAGAGTCGCAGCAGGCGGAGCCGGTGCCCGCGCAGGCCGGCAGCGAAGGGCAGATCCAGCCCGTCGCGATGGTCACCGTCGGCGGCGACAGCGGAGAGAAGAAAGACGAGCCGGATACCGGCTCGAGCGGGGACCCGGAATACCGGACCGCCATCCTGGTCGTGTTCGGTGAAGGGGAGAGTGGCACCGTGGAGGCGATAGTGAACGGGGAGCTTCGGCAGTTCGAGGCGGAAATGTCGGATACTGAAGGTGACTTCGGTGAGTTCGCCGGGTTCAAGCACCCGAAGGGCGTGGAGGCCGCGGGCGACAAGGGCCAGGACAGCGAGACGATGGCGACATCCGGAGACCAGACCACGGCCGATATACCGACGCTCACGATGCCGGTCTAGTGGATGTGCAGCCACGGTGAGAGGAGATGAGACATGCCATTGAATGTCGATCTCGGTGAACTGGTGTCCGTCGCGGGCCGATCGGCGGACCTCGCGCGGGTCACCGGAGCCGCGATGCCACGTGAATGGGTGCTGCCCGCAGGGGCCGATCCCATCTCGGCTCAGGCGGTTCCGCAGCTCAACGCGCAGGCCGCGACGCTGTTCAATGCCACTATCGGGGTGCTGAACAGGATTCAGCGTGACGCTCACCGCATCGGTGCGGCGGCGACCGAGTACTCGGTGGCCGACGACGAGGGCGCCCGCCGCGTCAACGCTTCGGGTGGGGAGCTGGTCGCCAACCCGGTCCCGGCCGTGGAACCGGTGGGGTACCGCCGGGTGCCGGAGGGACTGAGCAGTATGCCGGTGGTCACCGGAGACCCGTTGACCCTCGCCAAGCAGCTGCACAGTGGCCCGGGGCCGGAGCCCGCGCACCGATTCGCCGATTCCGTACGACTGTTCAATGTGAGCTCGCGGACCCAAGCATCCGCCGATATGGACAGTGCGAGTTCGGTCCTGCAGAATTGGACGCCGGTGGGAACAGAGGTCGCCCAGCGATTCGTCACGTATCGCGGCTGGATGGACCATTTGGGGGACGCGATGGAGAAATTGGCGCAGGGGGCCGAGGACTACGGCAACGCGTTCTCCCGCGCCAAGGCCAAACATCCCACGCCGGAGGAGATCCTGGCCGCGCGAAAGCGAATGCTGGCCGCGGCACGCGCGAAGAACGAAGCCGCGTTGGCCGCCGCTACCGCGGAATACAACGAGTTGAACGTGCGGTCGGGCGAAGCCGCGGGATCTTACGCCACGGAAACCGGCACCAGTATCGCGAATTCGTCGGAGGGTACGGCCGCGGCGGCGCAAACCGGTTCCGGCGGTTCCGGCGGTTCCAGCGGTTCCAGCGATTCGCTCTCCCAGATGCTGCCGATGCTGATGCAAATGATGCAGCTCGGTGGCAACGGCCTGAACCAGGCCGACGACATTTCCGACGACGACTGGTACGACGATTCCTTCGACGATTACGGACTCGGGGATTACGGGATCCCGTCGCTGGGAGGCCCGTCCGGTGGGTCGCCGTCGCTCTCGCCCTCATTGCCCGGCAGTACGATTCCCAGTGCGTCCGATGTCCAGGCGCTGTCGGCGACCACCGCGATGCCGTTGGCCGCTGCGCCCGGCGGCAGCGCCGGCTCTCCGGCCCGGTTGCCGACCGGTGACGGCGGCGGAGGCGCAGCCGGTACCGCATATGGCCGCGGTGCCGCCGCCGGCGCGCCCATGATGCCCATGGGGGGGCCCATGGGCGGGGGGATGGGCGGTGCCGGCGGTGGTAGCGGTAACGAACGCAACCGAGTGGTCGCCTGGCATCCCGACCGCTTGATGTACGTCGACGACACTCCGCACACCGAACCCGTTATCGGGGAACGGCCCACCATCGCGCCGACGGTCACTCAGCCGACCCCGACGCCGGCCAATCAGGCCCCGACCCGCTCCGGAGGTAACGCATGAGCATCCACCCAGACGTGCAGGCCGCGCTGGACGCGGCCCGCGAATTACGGCATCGCATCGCCGATATGCGGGAGCGTATCGACGATGTGCGTGCCCGGCGGCCCTCGCCCAGCGGCACCGTCATCCCGGAGGTGGACGCGATGGGGCGGCTCACCAGCCTCTACCTCGCGCCGGGTACCGCGGGCCGCTTCACCAGTGAGGAACTGGCGGCCGAGATCATGGCCGCCATCCGGGAGAGCACCCGTGATGCGGCCCGGCAGTACCAGGCGATCATGGAAACTGTGATCACCGAGAACAGCGCGGCGGACGGCGCGGTGGACAGCCGTGAGTCCGCCGGTATCACCGAGGCGGTGCGGTGACCGGTACCGAGGCCGTGGAGGCGGCGGACGATTCGGTCTCGGCCGCCGATGCCATCGGCTGGCTGCACGAGGAAGGTCTCACGCGGCTGGCCGCGCTGGGTTCCGGCTCGCCGAACCCGGCCGTCGCCTTCTCCGTCGATGTCTCCACCGGTATCGTCACCAAATATCCGGCCGCCAACGGCGGTATCGGGGCCGATTCGAGCACGGTCGCAGCCGATGATCTGCCCGCTCCGCTGGACAGCTCCAATCGGCTCGTGGTCGTCGGTATCACCAGCTCCGACCAGATACTGGTGGTCGACCTGGCCGGGTCGCTGGTCATCGGGATCAACGGTGACCGGCCCGAATCGGCCGCACGGTCCTGGGTGATGCAGTTGCTGCTGAACCCGGATATCACCGTGACCACCAACAGCGCCGACGTGGCGATCGGTAGCAGTCCACGGTGCCGCAAGAGCTTCATACCGGGCGGCGGTGGTTCGATCATCAGCGTGGACGACGGTAACCCACCGGTGACCACGGTATCGATGAACTCCGAAGTCGAAGGTTCGGACTATCTGGACCTGCTCGGCGACGGTACCGGTGAAATGTACCTGGGAGCGCGGGTATGGCCGCTGCGGCTGGTGATGACCATCGGCGACGCCGCGTGGTCGGCGCTGTCGGAAACCTTGGACCGGGCAGCCGGATAGATCCGCAGGAGAAGAAGATGAACGACGATTTCGACTACGACGATATCGAAGACGATCAGGACGAAGGTGCGGCCACGAACTCCGCGGCCGCCCCGCAGATACACGAGGTGTTCAACCCCGATCACACCGTCGGAGTGGCCTGCGACCGGGACGGTGAGATCGTCGGGTTGCACATCACCGACGAGGCGCAGGACAACGGCGACAGCTGGTTGAGTGCGGAGATACTCAAGGTCGCCGCGCTCGCCCACGCCAAATCGCGTCTCGGACTGCGGCGGGAGATGGAGTCCAACGGCGCTCGCTCCTACACGATCGACTCGTTCGGCCTGCCGACCGAGGCCACCTATCGGACCATGGAAGACGAGGCATTCGGCCTCCGCCCGGCCTGACCCCCGCACCGGACAGACAGGACACGACCATGGTGCACATTCTCTCCCTCGACGCGGTGAAGGCGACCGTCGGGGATGCCGCCGGGGCGCTCACGGTGATGACCGACGATGTCGGCACCACCGTGGATTCGCTGGTGATGCAATCGAAAGCCGATTCGCCGCTGGACCGCGATATGACCGGCAAGCTGGACTGGATTCGCGATACCTTCGCCACCGCGGCCGCCGATGTCACGGAACAGTCCGGAATCACCGTCGAGGCCACCGGTTACGGCACGACCGTACTGTCGAACGCCGATATCGACGGCCAGGCGACCGTGCGTTCTGCCGCGGTCTGATCGGACACGATGGCGCCGGAGCAGACGAGTCCGTACTGGGATCGGATCGTGGGGGACCGCTGGCCGCAGATACCGCCGTCGGCCTGGCACGGTTTGGCGGACAACGCTCGTGAGGGCGCCGCGGCACTGAACCTGGTCGATGTGGAGCAGGCACGGCGCGCGTTCGAACAGACGGTCCAGCAGTCGGTGGGTCTGGCGGAGATCCGGCGGGCGCTCGTGGCGTTGGAGGAAAATCCCCGGGCGTTCGCGGCCGCTCTGTCCGCCGCCGCGGATACCTTCGATACCTTCGGCGATGTGGTCCGGCGTACCCGTAACCAGATTCTCGACGTGGTCGCCGATGCGGCCGAACGGATCGAGCAGGCCACGCGGGGGGACAACAACGACGACGGTGAGGAAGGCGACGCGGCCGAGGCCGAAGCCGATCGTCAGGCGACGGAGGCCATTCTGGACGATGCCCGGGGAGATGTGCGCGATATCGTCGCCACCGCATTGGGTTCGCTCGGGCCGCAGGGGCTACCCCGGCTGGACGATATCGCCGACGCTCTCGGTCAACCGGGACCGTGGCGCAAGGGTGGCGGCGTGCCCGGTGTCGGACCCCGCAGACCCGGCGCCCCCGGTCGGCCCGGCCGGCACCAGGACGTTCCGCGCCACCACGGGCCGGGTTTCGAACAGGGACCCTGGGTTCCCGGCCACGACCGGCCCGTACGACCCGATCCGAATCTCGGGCAGATTCTCATAGACCTGATCGACGACCTGCTACCTCCGCAGCCGGGCCCGACGGTGTCCGGGCCGCCGCCCACCCTCGACGTGCAACCGCCGGTGGGCACCGAGGATATGCCGCCCGTGCTCACGGAGCCGGGCGGGCAGACCGATACCACTGGTCCGGCGCCCGTGGCAACGAACCCTGCCACCGGGGGGACCGGAGTGCCGCAGCCGGGAGACCAGGTGCAGAACGCGGCCCCACCGGCCGAAACCAGTGGAGACGGTGCCGAGACCGACGCCGATACGGCCGCTGTCGGCGAATCCACCGAATCCACGGAATCCAGCGAATCGTCGAGCGCCGAGACCGGTGGCGAGCCCGACGAATCCGCGCGGCCCGACCGTGAGGTCTCGGCCCACGACGGTACCGATACGTCGGAGACCTTGGGTCTTGCCCGGTCCGCCGGTACCTACGCCACGCCGGAGTCCGACGCCGAGAGCGCGCCTCCGGGTGCCGTGCCGCCGGTACTGCCGTCGGCGATGGGGCCGGTCGCGGGAACAACCACGGCACCGGGGACAACCGGCGCGGGCACCGCGGCTCCGACCAGCAGTCCGGCGGTGAGCGGCCCCGCCGGTACCAGTCCCGCGGCGGTGACATCGGCACAGGCCGGCCGGAGTGCGGTGGGACCGATCGAATCGCAGCGCGGGCCGGGCGCCACCGGTAAATCGCTCGCTTCCGCGTCCCAGCAGGGGGTCAGCGCGGCGCCCGGCGGAAAACAGCCGGTGCCGGTGCCGGACAGTGATCCGGGCGCCGGGAAGTCCCGCGGGCCGGGAGATCTCGTACAGGAGGCCGTCGGCGCCGCCATGACCTCGGCTTCCGCACCGGCCTTCATGGTCGGCGAACGCGTCGACGGGGACCTGGTCCTCGCGCGCACACTACTGGGCGGGATTCGTGCGGCCACCGATTCCTGGGTTGTCGGTGTGGACTGGGCAGTGGCGATTCTGCGCCACTCCAGCGGGGTCAGCGCGTTCGTCACGTCGAACGAGGGCCGCGGCTGGTTGCCTGCCCGGCTCCACCTGCCCACCGAAGTGTCGCTGCCGTGGCTGTGGGCTGTCTCCGAGGGGTCGGGGTGGGAAGGTACGGCGGACCCCGCGCGGATCCTGGTGGAGTTCGCGATCGCCTGGGGTGCGAAGTCCGGTTCGAAATTGTCCGCGCTGGCCTCGTCGCAGCCCATGGATCCCGTGCTGGGCGGGCGGCTGGGCACCGTGGCGCTGGCCGGGTCGGTGGCGGCCTCGGACACCATGGATCTGCGCAGTCCCGCCCCGGGCATGCTGGATCGCCTGGGAATCACGGCCTCGCCCCGCCTGCTCGACCGCGCGGCCAAGGTCCTCGATCGCGATATCGCGCTGCGCTGCCTGGAGCTGGCGGTCGACGCGCATATCCGGGTTCAGCGCGCGGGACTCGCGACGGTGGACACGATGGAGGCGCCGGAGATCAGGCTGCGGATCCTGCGCGCGCTGCGCGACGGCCGCGAGTTCGCCGACAGTTGGTGGGAGGAACTCCAGGATGCCGACGATCTGATCGCCGCGACCGTGCTCGGACACCGGGCCGACACCAGTCGAATCGGACTCGGAGAACTCCGTTCCGGCGCGGCCGATCTCGATCCGGGCTCGGAGTTGTCGATATTGCGCGCCCTCACTTTTCAACGCCGCTGCAACGAGTTGGTTCTGCTCTTGGTGGAGGAGAAATCGCGCCAGACACTGCGCGACTCGGTCTACGCGCACGCCCAGGTGCTGGGACATCCGCTGTTGGCGGCCCCGCCGACGGCCCCACCGGCCCCGCGTCGGTCGACTGTCACCACCGGTGATCGACGGTGAAAACAGCGCTGCTGCCCGACCGCAGGGCCTCCCCATAGCTGGGAAGAATCGACAATGAGGAGAATCGCTGGTGGGAAAGGATTGATCGAGCATGCCGGAATGGTTGGATATCGACCCTGCGGTACTGCGTCAGCTGGCACTTCAGCACGATCAAGTAGCGGCGGAGACGCGGGAATGGGCTCAGCCGCCATCCGAATGGCTCGCCAACTTCGAACCCACCTACGGCAAGATCGCCAATCCGGTCAAGGAAGCGCTGGAACGGTACTACGACGCTCGGCTACGCGCCGGCGAGGCCCTGGCCAGGGAACACGAGCAAACCGCCGCCTCACTGCGTGAATCCGCGAACGCCTATGAGCGGACCGACGCGGAGGCCGCCGCGAGCGTCGGCCGCTCGGGTGAGGACGCCGGCGGCCGCGTCGGGGCCTTCGGCGATCCTGTCACGGCAGGGTTCGCCCCCAATTCGACAGCCCCCGACAACCCGCTGGGTGCACCTGTGGTCACCGGTCCCGGCGCCGCTACGGGTACCGGCCCGTCGACGCCGCCCCCGGGACAGATGGATCCGGCGGCCGCCGCAAACGGTGCCGCCGCGCAGGGCCCGAGCGGTGCCCCGCCCGGACAGAGCCAGAACGGCGTTGCCGCCGGCGGCGTCACCGCCACGCCCGGCACCGTGCCGCCCGCCGAGCACACGGCGGGGGCGGGGGCCACACCGGCGGGCAATACGGTCTCCGGCGCCCCGTCGGGTGCCGGAACGGTGCCGCCCGGTGGCTCGCTGGTCGGCGGGCCTCTCGGCGCGGGTACCGGCTCCAGTGACGACCGCGGTACGACCACGACCCCGGCCGGCGGCGCGAACGCACAGGACGGGACCGCCGTTCCGGTGGCCGGGGCTCCGACACCTTTCAACTCGGCGGTGGCCTCGGCGAAGGACAAGGAAGCCGAGCCCGCCTACATCGTCGGCGATACGGTGAACGAGGACCTCCTCATCGCCAAGACCCTGCTCGGGGCGGTTCTGGCCGCTACCGACGAGGCGGTTGGAATAACCTGGGCGGTGGCGGTATTGCGCGGTCCTGCCGGTGCGGGTCTGTTCATCACCTCCAACGAGGGCCGGGGCTGGCTCCCCGCCGGTCTGTTCTTGCCGCGCCAGGTGTCGACACCGTGGCTGTGGGACGAACTGCTCGGTGCCGACGGTGAGGTCGCCGCACCGTGGGAGGGGATTTCGGATCCGGCGCGGACCCTGGTCGAATTCGGCCGGGCCTGGGGCGCGAAAGCCAATGCGGTGCTTTCCGCGATCGCCTCCTCCGGTCCGATCGACCCCGTCCTGCGGAGCCGGCTGAGCGAGGTCGCTATGCAGGGTCTCGTCGAGCCCGGGTCCGATCTCGATCTCCGGGTGCTCACTCCCGATACCACCGACCGGCTCGGCCTCACCGGTTCCGTGCCGGCGCTGGAATCGGTGGCCGCGGTGCCGGACGCCCAGGTGCGCAGGCGCGTTGTGGAACTCGCCCTGGACGCCCATGCTCAGCTCGGCCGCTCCGTTTCGCAGCATTTCGACAGCTCCGGTTCACGTGCGATCCGGGATCGGATCCTGGCGAAGGTGGAGGCCGGCGAGGATGTGCCCGCGTCCTGGTGGGACGAACTCCGCGACGCGGACGATCTCCTTGCCGCGGAAATGGTTTCGCAGCGGCTCGATGTGGGCCGGGTCGATCTCGGCGCCATCCGCGTGGACGACGAGGTGAGCGCACTGCGGGCCATGGTGTGGGATCGGCGCTGCAACGAGCTGGTGGCGCTCCTGGCGGAGGAGGCGGACCGGCAAGTCCTGCGCGATGCGGTATACGCGCATCAGGAGATCCTCGCCCATCCCTCCTTCGTGGCTGCTCCGGCGGCCGTGGCCACAGGTACCGAGGAGCAGGGGGCGCGGCCGGTCGCCGGCGGGTCCGGGGTTTCGGCCCCGGCGGAACAGGCCGGCGCCGCCACGGAGGCGGCGCCACCGAGTGCGACCAGCCCGCCGACCGGCGCAGTCGCCGCTCCCGAAACCGGTGGGCCACCGCGCGGCGTACTGCCGCCGTCGGTGACACCGCCGCCCGAGACGCGGGACTCCTCGTTCTGAGATCCCGATGGCAGATCTCCGGTTCGTGTCATGCGGAAGGTCTGCCTGCGGGAAACCGCGCCGCGCGAGTAGTCGATGCCCCGGGCTGAGTGGACCGGGCCCTTGACGAAATGCGTGCCGAATACCTCTTACGGCAGGCGTGGCCGGTTATTGCCCAACTGGTAGGTGGTCGCCGCCGGCCCGGAGACAGTGGTCGACACGCCCGCGCGGCCGTCCGGGAACCTCGGATTTGGCGCACGGAGATGCCACCGGAGACGTGGGCCGATGAGCGGGCCGGTCATGCACTGTCGGCCGGTGTGGAGTATCGCCCGCCTCCAGATCAGGGTCGTCCGTACTGTGGGCAGGATGCTGCCCGAGTCGTCGCCGCGGCGGCACATGGAAGACCGGGGTGCGCTTGTTCCCGGGACAGCCGGGGGAACCGGCTACGGCGTATGCCCTAGACCTGTTTGCTGGGAGTTGTCGGGCCGTACGGAATATTGTTCTGCGGATCGGTCGAACCCGGATTCGGCGCTGGATTCTCGCCCGGTGTGGGCGTCGCGCCGCCGGGCGGAAGTGGGGCCGTCGGGTCGGAGGCCGGGCCCGGTGCCGAGGGGGCGGGCCGCCCTTCGGGCTCGTCCTCCCCGTCCTTGTCTTTGTCTTCCTTCTGGCCGAGGAGCTCGGGCAGCTGACCGAGCATGGGCATGAGCGCCATCGGCAGCATGGCCAGCATCGGCAGCATGGAACCGAGACCGCCCGCCGCTCCCGCGGCACCGGTGGCGCCACCGGCGGATCCACCCGAACCGGATCTACCCGAACCGGATCCGCCGCCGGCGGCGCCGACGTTCACGTCCTGTGCGGCCGTGACCACTTCGTTCACTTTCACCACCGCGGTGGCGATATGGTCCATCACCGCGGCCGCCTCGGCGGAACTGAGCTTCTTCGAAGCGACCGTCAGCAAGGCGGCGTTCAGGTCCCCCTCGATATGCACGATCTTCAACAGGGTCTGTGCCTGTTCGGCGGCGACCACCTGCGAGGTTCCGTCCACCTGCGCATCCATATCGACAAGCGAATCCTGTCGCGCGCTCGCCGAGGACACCTGCTGCTTGTACAGCTCGACGCCCTTACCCCAGCCGGGCATGTTCGCGGCCTGGACCTTGATCGGCGTTCTGCCGCCGCGCGGCGGGGGCGGGGGGTCGGACCGGCCGAACCCGAGCACGTCCACCGATTTCTGCATCGTGTCCTCGGCGTCGGCTATGAAATTGTTCACGATACTGTTGGTTTCGGAGCCCACCTTCATCCGAACCAGCTTGACCTTGTGCAAGGGTTTCGCGGGGCCCGATCGGCCGGTGGCCGGTAACTGGTGCTCGACGGCCGGATCGTTGGCGCTCGCCGCGACGGGTTTGCCGGTGGCGGGGTCCGTGCGGCTCATCAGGGTGGCCGGCCGGTCCGCCGGGGCATCGGGAACCGGCTGCCCGAGGCGTGGGTCAGCCGGCCGGAGGCCGCCGGGCGGCCGCCGATCGTCCGGTTTCGTTCCGGGGGTGTCGATATCCGCGTCTGCTGTCGCTGTTTTCATCCGCTGTCGCCGCCTCCCGTGATGTCTTCTTCATTGTGTTGTCTTCCTAGAGATGGGAATAGGAGGAATGCCGTTCATCCGTGTGTTGTCGCATAGTCGAACGGACAACATAGGCTTGATTGCCGAGGAATTGCCCGGGGTGCTGGGGCAGAGAGGTAAGTCGGTGCGATGAGCGATGATGAGCTGATCGCATGCCGGCACTGACCGACGATGTGCACGGTGTGTTGCGCGAGCTGCTCGGGCTGTACGGGGCCGGGCAGCCGTCCGAACGCGCGGCCACGGTGCTTGCGCAATCCATGGCGGCGGACCTGTCCCGGCTGTCCGGCGGGGGTGCTCGCGGCTACGGTGACGCGCTGGGCATCCAGCGTACGGTGCTCGATACACAGTACGGCCGGGACGGTCTCGTCACCAAGACCGTCGGTGAGTCGGGAGCCGGGACGCTGACCGGGCGCGGGGTACTGAGCAGTCAGATCTCCGATCTCCAGGCGCGGATCCAGGCCATCACCACTATCGGTGACACCCGGTTCAGCGGTCCGGCCCTACTCGATTCGGCCCAGCAGACCATCACAAACGCGACCAGGCAGGTGAACGCCGATATCGACGCGGCACGCAGACAGGCGGCTCAGATAATGCCGCCGGTGGCGCTCGCCGAGCGCACTCGAAAAGCGTCCTCCCCGCCCCGGAAAAGGCGACGGCGGCGACCTCGCATGGTCTCCGGGCAACAGGTCGCGAATCAGCCGACCCGACGCGGTATACGCCGCAACTGGGACAAGACCCGAGGCGGACGGGCCGCGCAGGCGGCCGACGGCGCGCTCGGCCTGCCCTATATCTGGGGTGGCGGTGGCGCCGGCGGACCCAGCGGGGGCGGTTTCGATTGCTCCGGGCTGACCCAGTACGCCATCGCGCAGGCCACGAACGGCGAGGTGGTCCTACCGCGGACCACTTACGATCAGATCTACGCCGGTGAACGGATCGATCCCCGTGAGGTGCGCGCCGGGGATCTTGTGTTCCCGGCTTCGTCGTTCAGCTCTCGTGGGCCGGAACACGTTCAACTCGCCGCCGGCAACGGTATGGTGATCGAGGCGCCCTATTCCGGTGCCACGGTTACTTATTCGCCCATGCCGCCCAGTGCTGTCGTGGTACGGGTCGTCTGAATCGTCTGAGCGGAACTCTCGCCTTTGGCTATCGAGATACCACACGAAGTGGCGACGTTCCTGAACTTCATCGGCGTCCCGTATCCGGATATCAACGAGGACCAGGTTCGGGAACTGGCCGGTCACGTCCGCACTTTCGCCGACGAGGTCGCCGGTACCCATGGCGCGGCGACCGGTGCGATCACCGATATGGGATCGGTTTACCAAGGGCAGTCGTATCGCGCGCTGGTGGCGTCTTGGGCGAACATGAGTTCGTCACATATGGAAAGGCTGGACGAGTTGTGCCGGGCCGTGGCGACGGCTCTGGAGATCGCGGCCGAAGTGATCACCGTGGTGAAGGTGGCGGTACTGACCGAACTCGTGGTGCTGGCTGCCGCCTATGCCGGGTCGATGGCGGCCACCGTGGTGACTTCGGGGGCCTCTATGGCACTGAGTCAGTCTATTTCACTTGCCGCCCGGCGGCTGGTCAAGGCCATGGAGGAGATGCTCATCGGCTACATCATGGCCGAGGTACTGGGTAAGGCCATCGAGCCGCTCGAGGACGCGGTCGCGGACATGATCAACGGCGTGGTCTACAACGCCACTGCCGATCTGCTGGGCGTCGACACCGGCGGCAACGATGTCGTGTACATCGATCCCGACGAGGTGCGCCGCTACGCCCAGGTCCTCGACGACCACGCGGACGACATCATGAAACACGCGGAGAAGTTCGCCAACGGTGTCGCCGCGCTCGATTTCACGACGCCGGTCGGCCTACCCGCTGTGAGTGCTCCGGTGACCCAGGACGGTGGACCCCCGAACAGCCCGGCTGCGAGCGCACCGGTTCGGCAGATGCCGCAGGAAGTCGCTGCTACGCCGCGGAACTGGATACCTGAGTCCACCGTCGGTGCAGTGCCCGCCCAGGATGCGGGAGCGCCTGCGCGTGCCGACGACAGGTCCCCTGCGGCGGAGGCTCCGCCGCAGAGTACGCCGGGCTCTCCCGCAGCGGGGCCGGCCGCCGGCGGGCAGAGCGGTGTGCCGGGTGCGAGCGCCGGAACCGGAACGGGGCAGACCGGGGACCTGCGGGCCCCGGGCGGCCCGACCGTCGAGAGTCCCGCGGTCGACGCGCAAACGACGGAGTCCCGTGGGGAACGGTCACCGGTTGTGGGCGGCCAGGAGCCGGGTTCCGCGGCCACCCGGACATCGGCGGCGTCCGGCGACGATATGGCGGGCGCGAACCCGGGCGACCTGGCAGGTCGGGCCGAGCAATCGGCGCAGGGGGCCGGTGCGGGTGGTGCGGATTCGGCCCGGGGCGTGGAAGCCACGAGTGTTCCGCCCGGCCGGATCGGGGATCCCGGCGGCGCGTCGACCGGAAGTGGCGGCGGCCCGGTCAGTCCGTGGAATCGTCAGTCGTCCGCGCCGGGCGGATCGGCCGCCGGATCCGGGAACACCGCGCCCGGGGGACGTGGTCGCCGCCGCGGGGCCGATGGCGATAAGCCGGGCCGTACCGCGGGCGGTCGGCGTCGTCGGGCCGCCCGGCAGAACCCGTGGTCGGCTCGACCGGCTGCGCCGTCCACACCGGCGCGTACGCCGTGGGGTAAACCGGCCGAGCGCACCGAGCCTGCGGTTCCCGCCGTGGCGGCGGAGGGGGATGCGCCACCGCCCGTTGTACCGGCCGACCGGGATCGGAAGGATGGCGCCGAAGGGAAAGACGGCGCCGCACGGGACTCGGCGGAGCGGGCGCACTCACCGGATACCGGCGGGCCGGTGGTGTCCGCGCCGGTTCGCACGGACGAAGGTCCGCCGCCGCGCGGGTGAACAGACCGCGTAGCTCCGCAGCCGCTTCGGCCGGGCGCTTGCCGCGTATCTCCGGTTGAGCCCGGATCGCAATCGGTCTTCGCTCGATCGAGCCCCTCCGGGTGCGGCGGCCGATGGCTCGCTGTTTCCATCGGCCGCCGCGAAGTAGGTCATCAGGGATGAGGGAACTGGTGACCTGCCGCCGACTATAGCTACGAATGATGTGCCGTTCAACAACGGCACTATTGTCAGGAGAGGGAATTTTGCCCGGTTTGGCCAGCGGGCGGGCGGCCGGGCCCTCGCTGTCAGACCGACGTCAAAAGTAGGTGTTGTCAAGCTATTTCATGCGCCGAACAGTGTCCTCGAAATGTGGTTTTCGGCCGCTTTCGGCGGTGGAGTACTTGGGTCCGGCACGAAACCGGCTGGTACTTTATCGCTGGCTTACGGCTCGTTCCCTGATGGGAATGTGCGCTTTTTGGGTTTTGCGGCTTTCATCCGTATTGCCGCTCGCATCGGCCCGCCCGTCCGATTCGGGCGCCGAATACTCGACCGGCGGCCGCGTTTCGCGGACCTACTTCCCAGTGTCGGGAAATACCCGGCGCCTACCGTCGCCTCCAGGTGGCTTACCCTGCCAGCAGGCGAGGGTCGGCGGAAGGGAAGTCCGAGTTGTCAGCGGCCGAGGACGCGTTCTACACGGGCGTGCAGAGTTTGGGATTGGTCGCCGGTGGGGTGCGCAACGAAGAGCACGCCCGCGCGGCGTTCACGGCGGCCACGGATATCGATCCGGATATGTGCGACGCATGGCTGGGACGAGCCATGGCAGGGGAGGTCACGTCCGAGGTCATCTACGGTGCTTACCGCTCCTCGCACAATCTCTACCGCGATCAGCAGCGTGCCGGCCTGGTGGACCGGGCACTGTGGTGCCAGGTCGAAATAGGTGTCTTCGGCCTGCGGGTCGCGATGGCCGATCGCGATCAGATCGCCATCGCGCAGGCGTGTGCGTACGCAGACGGGGGCGAATGGCAGGAAGCGGCCGCGATTCTGGACGAGGTGCGCGGTGACGATGTCGCCGATTTCGCGCGGATCGCCCTGTTCTACCGGACCGGGCGCTGGCCCGATGTGCTCACCGCCCGTGCCGCGAAAACCGTACTCGAGGACGGTCTGCTCGATATCGCCGCCGAACTGATGGCGGCCACTGCGCTCGCGCATCTCGGCAGGTTCGGGGAGGCGTTGCCGCGTGCGCAGCGGATCGTGGAGGACAGTCAGTCCGGGAGTCTGTCCTACATCTGGGCCGATGCGCACTATCTGCTCGGCATGATCATGCGGCACAACGGTGAGCACGACGCGTCCGACAAGATCCTCAAGGGCCTGCAGGGGTCGGGCCTGTGGCCCAACCGGCCGGACTGGCAGCAGGCGGTGCGGGACAAGAATTTCCGGCTCGAGGTCACCACTCCGGCCGTGATCGCCTCCCGGACCGATATCTGGGATCCCAAATCCGGTGACGATCCCGCCGAAGTGGCGGCGAGCGCGGCCAAGGCCGAGCGCGACGAACTGCTCGAAGAGGCATCCAAGCTGCTGCAGTCGCAGATCGGCATGGACTCGGTCAAGGAGCAGGTGGATCGGCTCAAATCCGGTGTGCTGATGGACCAGGTCCGGGCCAAGCGCGGCCTGGCGGTCGACTCACGATCGAATCACCTCATCTTCTCCGGGCCACCCGGTACCGGTAAGACCACCATCGCGCGGGTTATCGCCAAGATCTTCGCCGGGCTCGGCGTGGTCGAGAACGCCGAGGTCATCGAGGCATCGCGTAACGATATGGTCGGCACCCATCTCGGCCATACCGCACCCAAGACCAATGCGCTGATCGACTCCGCGCTCGGTGGCGTGCTCTTCATCGACGAGGCCTACACCCTGATCCAGGAGGGCCTGTCCGGTGGTGACGCCTTCGGTAAGGAAGCGGTCGATACGCTGCTGGCCCGGATGGAGAACGACCGGAGCAAGCTGGTTGTGATCATCGCCGGCTACGAGGCCGAGATCGACAGGTTCCTGCAGTCGAACGAAGGCCTGTCGTCACGTTTCACCAAGCGGGTCCGGTTCCCCAGCTACGATCCGGACGAACTCGTCCAGATCGCCGATCACATCGCCGGCAAGAAGGATTCGATCCTGTCGGATCAGGCACGGGAGGTGCTGCGCGACCGCTGCACGACGATGTCGGAGGAGAGCAGGAACGGCCGCCGCCTCATCGACCTCGCCGGTAACGGTCGCTTCGTGCGCAATGTCGTGGAGGCCGCCGAGGCGGAACGGGATTTCCGGTTCACCCGCGACAATGTCGATATCGCCGCGCTCACCGACGAAGAGCTGATGACCATCGACGCCTTCGATATCACCGCCGCGCTGCAGGGGCTGGCGCCGGTCGGAAAGTAGCACCCGCCTCCCGCCCGGCCGACTATCCCCAATTCTGGGGAGTGGTCGGTTCGGGCGTGCGCGTTAGGTTGTGGCCGAGGTCGGCGGAAGGAACGGTTACCGGTGGCACGCTTCCGGGTGGTGACCAAGCACCAGGTTTCGGGTTGGCGGTTTCTGTTACACCGGATCGAGCATGCCCTGGTCCGTCGTGACGCCTCGATGATCGACGACCCCTCCCGCGGCCGGTCCACCGCGCTGGCGGTCGGGGTCGCGCTGGCCTGCATGGGGATCGCCGGAGCCGCGGTGCTGGCGTTCTTCAAACCCGCGAAACCGGTGGGAGACTCACCGATCCTCGCGGAGAAGGACAGCGGTGCGCTGTATGTCAAGCTCGGTGAACGCCTACATCCCGCCCTCAATCTCACCTCGGCCCGGCTGATCGTGGGACAGCCGGCCAAACCGGTGGAGGTTTCGCAGTCCGAGCTCGCGAAGTACCCGCGTGGCCCCTGGGTAGGGATACCCGGTGCGCCCGGGCAGATCAACGACGAGGCGGAGAAGGATTCCGAATGGACGGTCTGTGATACCGCCCGAACCGGGGCCGCGGCACCGGTCGACCAGGAGACCGGCCTGCCGACACTGTTGCGTTCGGCGGTGCTCACCACCGCCATCGCCGGGCCGCTCACCGTCGACGGCGATGCCGTGCACGAACTGAGCGGCCGCCAGGCCCGGCTGCTCCGCGGTGAGGATGCGACCTGGCTTGTGTATTCCGATCCGGAACAGGGCGTGGTACGCGCCGAGATCAATCTCGCCGATTCACCGGTGATGCTTGCTCTCGGAATCGACAGCCACGCACAGGTGGCCGCCGCGTCGCCCGGGCTCTTGGGGGCGATACCCGAAGTTGCGCCGATCCGGGTGCCGGATGTCCCCGGCTCCGGTACCCCCACGACACTGAAACCGGCGCTCGATGCGGTGGTCGGGTCCATCGTCACGGTCGCCACGCCGAATCAGCCGGCCGCCTATTACCTGGTGTCCAATTCCGGCCTGGTCCGGGTCAGCGGGGTGCTGGCGTCCATCGTGCGAAACGCGAACTCACACGGTGCGGTCGCTACGACAACGATCGGGCCGGACGTGGCGGCGGCGAACCTACGTCCCGGTGATTGGCCGGGCACCGCGACCTATCCGGCCGAATCGGTCGAAGTCCTCGATCCCATTCGTGACCTGATCACCTGCTACCACTGGGAGCGCACAGGTACCGATCCGGATGCGCATACCCGGTTGCTCTTCGGCAGGCAGCTGCCGCTCACGAAACAGGAACAGGGCCGCACCGTCGGCTTGGTCACCGCCCCCTACTCGGGCGGTATGACCGCCGATTATGCCTACCTGCCCCGAACCTCGGGAAAATTCGTGCAGGTCACCGGTGCCGAACCCGGCTCACCGCTGCGCGAATCGCTGTTCTGGATATCCGACAGCGGTGTCCGCTACGGCATCGATGCGGATCTGAAGGGCGGTAACGGGAAAGATCCGTCGCTTACCGCACTGGCACTGCGTGACCCCGTCCCGGCGCCGTGGAGCATCGTCTCGCTGTTCGCCGTAGGCCCGGCGCTCTCGGTCGGCGACGCCATGATCCAACACGACGGGATACCGCCGAACATGACGGGTGCGCAGATGACGGGGAACAGATGACCGCGACGCGCCGTTTCGTCCGGCCGGCCCGTATGGTGCGCGGGCCCAAGGCTCCCGCCGTCACCGAACTCCGGCTGCAGCCGCCGACCGAGTTGCCCCGGCCGGTGCCGATGTCCAAGATCAAGATGATCATGCCCGTGATCATGGCGTGCGCCATGGTCGGCATGATGGCGATGATGTTCTCCGGCGGCCGTGCCATGTCGCCGATGATGCTGATGTTCCCCATGATGATGATCGTGTCGATGGTCGGCATGCTCGGCGGCCAGTTGGGTGGGGGTGGGGGAACCAACAGCACCGCGGCGGGGCTGAACGAGGAACGCAAGGACTATCTGCGCTCGATCACCGACAACCGGAAGACGGTGCACGAGGCCGAAACCGAACTGTACGACTATCTGTCCTACACCCACCCGGGCCCGGCCGGTCTGGGCCGTCTCGTCGGCGGTAAGCGGATGTGGGAGGTGCAGGTCGCCAATCCCCAGTTCCTGCGTGTGCGGATGGGGCGGGGACGGATCGCCAACCAGGTCCGGGTCATCGTGCCGGAGGCGGCGCCCACCTCGGATCTGGACCCCGTCGGTGTGGTCGAGCTGACCCGATTCGCGAAAGCCTATTCCACGGTCGGCGGAATGCCGGTCGCGATCAATCTGTTGTCGGCGCCGCTGGTCGGCCTCGACGGTGACGCGGACGCGGTGGCGGGTCTGATCCGGGCCATGCTGGCCGAGATCGTTGTCCTGCACGGACCGGACCAGGTCGCGGTGGCGGCGGTGCTCAACAATCCGGACGACCCGCAATGGGCCTGGTTGAAGTGGCTGCCGCATAGCCAGCATCCCACCGAAACGGACGCTGTCGGATCGAGCCGCATGGTGTATCGGACCGTGGCCGAACTGCGGACGAAAGTACTCGCGGGGCTCAACCGCGGCCCGTTCTCGGCGAACAACGAGCCGGCGCTGGACAAATCGCACTACGTGCTGATCGTGGAGCCCGGTGGTGCGAACACCGATCGCGATATCTCCGGTATCGACGGCTGCACCTGGTTGCGGCTCGGCGAGTCCGAGCAGACCCTGCCACGGTCGCTGAGGTTCGCCGTCGCGGCGGACCGTACTCTCCAGGAACTGACCCCACGCGGTAGCCGGTTGGTCGGCACCGCCGACAATATGTCGATCCCGCAGGTCACCGCGGTGGCGCGGACACTGTCCCCCTATCGACTGTCCACCGTGGTGGAGGCGGTGGCCGCCGAGCAGGCCAGTGGTAGCACCTCGTGGGAAGACCTGGTCGGCATTTCCGATCCGGGCAATATCCGGGTGGACCGGCAATGGCCGGTACGCCGCGACGCCGACCGCAACCGGCTGAACATCCCGTTCGGCCACGACCCCACCGGTCAGGTGGTGCACCTGGACATCAAGGAATCCGCCGAGGAGGGCATGGGCCCGCACGGGATGTGTATCGGCGCCACCGGTTCCGGTAAATCGGAATTCCTGCGCACCCTGGTCCTCTCCGCGATCGCCGAGCATTCCCCCGATGTACTCAACCTGCTGCTCGTCGACTTCAAAGGTGGCGCGACCTTCCTCGGTTTCGACCGACTCTCCCATGTGACCGCGGTCGTCACCAACATGGAGGAGGAGGCAGATCTCGTCACCCGTATGGAAGACGTGATCAACGGCGAGATGGCCCGTCGCCAGCGCATCCTGCGCGACGCGGGGAACTTCGCCAGCGTCGCCGACTACGAGAAGGCGCGGGAGCAGGGCGCCCGGCTCGAGCCATTGCCCACGTTGATGATCATTCTCGACGAATTCGCCGAACTGCTGGAGCAGCATCCGAGCTTTTCGAAGCTGTTCGTCGCGATCGGCCGTCTGGGCCGCTCGCTGCGGATCCACCTGTTGCTGTCCTCGCAGAAGGTCCCGGCCAACCGCATGGGTGAGCTGGAAGCGCATCTGTCCTACCGGATCGCGCTGCGCACCAACCAGACCAGCGACTCGCGTGACGCCATCGGCACCGCGGACGCGTACCACCTGCCGAAGAAACCGGGTTCCGGGTATCTACGGGTGGGCGCGGGCGATCTCCAGCGATTCCAAGCGGCCTATGTCGGTGGGCCGTATACCGCGCCCGCGCAGGCTTCCACTTCCAGTGCACAGCGCGCCCGCCGGCCCGGCGGTGGATACAAACCGCCGCAGCGGTTCACGGCCGACTACATCGCCGAAGCGCGCCCGGCGCCGGTTGCGGCGGTGGCTGTGCGCGCGCCCGAACCGGAGGACACCGAGAGCGAACCGGTCAGCGTGATGGAGACCGTGCTGCAGCAGTTCGCGCGGCACGGCCGTCCGGCCCACAAGATGTGGCTCCCGCCGCTGGGCGTTCCGCCCACGCTGGACAGGCTGACCGCCGCGGCCGAACCCGGCACGCTCGTGCTGCCGTGGGCGATCATCGACAAACCGCGCCAGCAGCGCCAGGACGTCTGGTCGGTGGATCTCTCGGGCGCGGGCGGCCATGTCGCGGTCGTGGGCGGCCCGCAGTCCGGTAAATCCACGGCGCTGCAGACGCTCATCCTGTCGGCCGCGCTGACCCATACGCCGGAGCAGGCGCAGTTCTACTGCTTCGACTTCTCCGGCGGCCTGTCCGCGATGCGCGCACTGCCGCATGTGGGCTCGGTGGCCTCGGCGCGCGATGTGGACCGCATTCGGCGGACTTTCGCGCTGATCCGCAATCTGATCACATCCCGGCAGGCACTGTTCGATCACCTCGGTATTGATTCCATGCGTGAATTCCGGCGGCGCCGGAACACCCCCGAGGGCTCGGCCGAGTTGTCGTCCTACGGCGATGAGCACGGCGATGTTTTCGTTGTCGTGGACGGCTGGGATATCGGGTTCGCCATCAACGGGCCGTACTACGACGAGTACATGCCGACCATGGAGTCCGTCGCCCTGCAGGGCCTCAACTACGGTGTGCACCTGGTGGTCAGCAGTTCCCGCTGGGCCGCGATCCGGCCCCAGCTCAAGGACCTGATCCAGACCCGCCTGGAGATGCGTCTCGGCGACCTCACCGATACGGTGTTCAACGCCCACCGTGCCGTGGTGGCCGCGGTGCCGCCGAACCGTCCCGGCCGCTGCGTTTCGAGCGAGGCCCTCCATATGCTCACCGCGCTGCCTCGTACCGACGGCAACGGTGACGCGGAAACCGCGGCCGCGGGGTTGAGTGCCGCGATAACCCAGGTAAGCCAGACCTACGCGGGCCGGCAGGCACCCGAGGTCCGGTTGCTGCCGGCCCAGGTGACGATGCCGCAGATCCTGGCCCGGGTTCCGCAGCCGACGAATCTGGCCGAACGGCTCGCGGTTCCGTTCGGTGTCCGTGAATCCGATCTGGGGCCGGCCGTCATCGACTTCGGTGTCTCCACCCATTTCGTGATCCTCGGTTCGACCGGCTGTGGAAAATCGACCGTGTTGGGGGCACTACTGGAATCCATCCGCACCCGGTTCACGAAGGATGAGGCCCGGGTACTGCTGATCGATTACCGCCGCCAGCATATGGACGCGGTACCCGAGGAACAGTCGATCGGATACCTGACCAGCGCCCGCGATGTGGTGGACAATCTGCCGTTCGTCGCGGAGAAGCTCCGTGCTCGCCGGGCCCCGGACGGGGTGACCTCCCAGCAGCTCAAAGAGCGGTCCTGGTGGAGTGGGCCGGAGATCTTCGTGGTGGTGGACGATTACCACATGGTCGCTCAGCGTGGGCAGATGAACCCGCTCGACCCGCTGCGGGAGCTGATCGTCGACGGCCGCGACACCGGTTTCCACCTGATCGCCGCCCGCAATATCGCACAGGCCGATACGGCCATGTACGACACCGTCCTCGGCCAGGTGAAGAACCTGAACTCCTCGGGTTTGATCATGGACGGGACGAAAATGGACGGCATGCTCATCGGCGATGTGAAGCCCACCAAACAGCCGCCGGGCCGGGGGATTTTGGTGGAGCCGCTGACTTCGACGAAGGACCTCGTACAGTCGGCCTGGATCCCCGAATGAGCTCCGTCCCTCGGCCGTTCGAGGGGATTCCCCATAGATGGGAATGGCCTAACGTACTTCATGTACCGCTCTGTTGCGACGACCGGCAACGGGCACGGACGTTTATCGATCGGAGTTATCGATGATCCCCTTCGAAGTCAACCCTGGAGAGCTTCCGGCAATCGGCGCCGCGGTGAATGCCCAGGGCGCCGGCCTGGCCTCCTTCCTGCAATCGGTGGCGCCGTATACGGTGCCGGAACCCTCGGTTGCCTGTGCGCCGGGTTTCTACATGACGGCAGGTCTCGGCGTCGTCGACGCCGTGATGAACGCTTACCTCGCGGCCTGCAACACCGAAAGCGGTCTCTTCGGGTCCAGTCTCGGCCCCGTATCGGTGACCTTCGAGTCCACCGATGTAGCCGGCGGCGTGGGAGTGGCGGCGGTTGGAGATTCCATTGCGGGCCGGGTGTTCGGCAGCTGATCGATAACTGGTTCGGAGCAGGGATGCTATGCCGTTTTTCGAATATTTCGCCCTGGAGCCGCTGCAGAATCGAGAGCTGATCGATTCCGGGGCCGGTGCGGCACCACTGACCAATGCTTCACGTGCTTACTCGGCGATCGACAGCGCGCTCGAATCCATGGCGGCCAATACGGATGGCCTGATCAGGAACATGGGCATCGCGTGGCCGCGTGGAGTGAGTTCCCAGCGCGCGCAGGCGGCATTCGGGAAGCACAACGAGTGGGTACGTCAGCAGGCAGGAAACGCGTCGAAGATCGCCCAATTGGCCGATCAAGGGGCGCATCTGCACAACAGCGCGCTCCGGGCGATGCCGTCGCGGTTCGAGATCGAAGCCGCCATCGCGCAGTTGGCCGCATCCGCTGCTCTGATGACCTCATCCGGCACGGTCGCCTCCGCGGGGGCCGGGCCCGCTTCCGCCGCAGCTCTTTTGGTTTTCGCTGGAGCTAGCGCGTGGCACGCCATGGCCGAGATCGAGTACAACCGCCTCAAGGTCCAGGCCGCCGCGACGATGATGGGCTACGAGATCGGAGCCCTGGGTCTGCTCGTCAACCTGGTCGGGGTGGCGGGCTCGTTCACGCCACCTCCGCCGATCGTCCTACCGAGTGCCGGGTCGCCGCCACCGGTGGGGCACGACGCGGTGGCCCCGCTACAGGACCTGATCACCAAGGGGCCCGACAGTTCGTACTATCCCGGAAACAAACCGACGACGACCGATACCGGGCAGCACACCGGTAACGGGTCGGACTCGGCGGGTGATTCGAATTCAGGCGGTTCCGATTCGGGTGGTTCCGATCCGGGCAGCGGTGGGGACGGGACGGATCCGGGGCCCTCGGGTCCGGAACAACAGTCGCTCACCGATCCGCAACAGGCGGTCGGATCCGAATCCGGCCTCGATTCCGGGTCCACCGGCTACGGCACGGAGTCGTCGTATTCGAGTCCACTGCCGGGTGTTTCCTCGGAGTCCTCGACGCTGGTCGCCCTCGGTGGTGGTGGTGCGCTGGCCGGCTTCGGCATCGCCCGCGGGGGTATCGGTTCTATGGCCGGTGCCGCGACGGGTTTCCGGTTGCCGGGTAATTGGAACCCCGCCTCGGGCACCGCTTTCGGCGCATCCAACCCCGCCGCGTCTTCGGCGGCGCCGGCTCGCGGTGCGGCACGGCGGGTATCGGCGCCCACCGCGCGGATGCGGCGTCGCCGCCGGGAGGAGGAAACGCGAACGGGGAAGGTCTTCACCCCGGGCGAGCAGTTCGAGGTCCCGGAGCTCGAGCGGCCGCCGGTGATCGGTGTCATCGAATACGAGGATGACGAGCCCGAGACCGAACTGCTCGTGGACTCCTCACTCGTGGGAGTACTGGACCGGCTCGACGAAGAGAACGAGTCGGAGAATGGATACAACGCCCGGTGAGTTGACCGGGTTCACTGAACATCGAAAGGAAGAACACCATGGTCAGCGCCAATCCAGCAATATTTCAGGCGAATCCGGATGATCTGATCGCGATCGCGAAGAAGATGAATGGCCCACTGCAGAACCTGGAAAGGCACCTCAAAGACCTTACCAGCATTCAGGGTACCCTCGAGACCGCGTTCAAAGGCAATGCCGGTCAAGCGGTCTACAACGCATTCGGCAATGTGCACTCCACCGGTACCGGCATCGCGCGATACCTGGAAGACATCATGGCGCAGATCAACCAGGCAAGTTCGAAGTTCGATGAGGACGATCGGGCTGCTTTCCAGCAGGTGAAGACTGCGATGGGCGATGCGGCCGATGGGAGTTTCAACACGGGTGTCAAGGATGGCGGCTGGCAGAGCGATGCGCAGGAAAGCACCGTTGGTCCGCCGAAGGCGAAGGTCGATTGGGTGTGACAGGGGGGCGCTGACCCAGCGTCCTGGATGCGTTCGTACATAATATTCGAAAGGTTCGATTTCAATGAGCATGCCAATCTATACAAACAAGGCCGAGATCGAAGAATCGCTGACTCGGTCGAAGAGCGTGGTTCAAGGTTTGCAGGAGAGTAAGACAGAGCTGACCAATATGCAGACCGAACTGTTGAACACCTTCAACGGTGGGGGCGCCCAGATCTACAAGGATGTGGCGGATCAACTGGGGAGGCGGCTCACCAGTTTCGATGAGAGCATTACTGCGCTCGACAATTCGACGGAGCATGCCGCGCGGCTTATCGGCGAGGCAGACCAAGCTGTCGCCAATATGTTCTCCAACCTTCTCTGAGGAGATTGCTGGTTTGACCGATCATACGTCGATGGCCACAACATCGGCGGAGGTGGAATCCGGCGATCCGGTATCGGTGGATCTGAACGTCGATGCCGCCCTTGTCCTGAAAGACATGGTCGGCATCGACGCTTATCCGTTGGTCCTGGCGATCATGCCGAACATCTACCGAGTCTCCGACCGCGACCGGGTCCGGGCGGTTGTCGCCGAACAGCTCGCCGCGGACGGGATCATTTCCGGTGGTGAGGTGGATCCGGTGGTCGCCGGTTGGCTCCGGTGCCTGAACCGTCCGGATACCGAGCTGGCCATCCGAGTGCTCGACAACGGCCGTGGAGGGGAAACCCCGACCATGCTGCGCGCCTCGCTGGTTCGCAGCGGGGAGCAGCACGTTCTTGCCGTCCGATGTGACGACGAGATCGTCATCCAGCCGGTCTTCCACCAGGGCCGGCAGCTGGATACGCTCACCGCGGTACTGGGATCGATCCTCGGTGACTACCCGGTCCTCGATTTCGAACCGTTCACCCGCGCCGACAGCGATCCGGCAGATTCCGAGCCGCCGCCCGAGGACGCGGACGGCGTGCGAGCCGGCCTGCGTGAACTGGGCGCCTCCCCGCGGACCGCGAACGTGCTCACCCGAGCTCTGGGCGAAATCGTCCGCCAGACCGAGGTCCTCATGATGGAGCATCGAGATGGCGGACCTGAAACACCCGACTTCACAATCTGTATGAACGTACTGGACACGTTTTCAGGGCGGTTCATGATCACACCAAGCGTAACGTTGGACGGCCGGACCCGGTCGACCTTCCGGCCGGGCGACCACACTGCCCTGCGCAGTGGTATCAACACTCTGGCCGAGCTGCTGCCCGGCCGTAGCTGGTTCGATACCGCACGTACCGGTTGACGTTCCAGTGCTGGATGAGAGGACGGTGAGATGAACCGGGCACCGACAACGAACGGCGACGCGACCTCCGCGCTCGCCAGAGGTGGTTACGACGCCTACTTCGCGCAGCTCGATGAACATCCCGGCAGTGGAGCGGCCACGGCGGCGACCACTTCCGGCCCTCCCGAGATCTCATCCACGGCTGTCGGGGCCGTGCCGACCACAGCACCGGAAACGGGGACCGATCAGATGAGTTCGGCGATACCGCATCCTCCGGCGCCCGGGCCGTCGGCGGAATCGCCGTCGGCCGGTGCCCCGCAGGCCGCGGTATCGCCGCCACAACTCACCGGCCCCCCACCCTCGGCGCCCGAGGCGCCGGTCGTGGACGACGGCGAACTCGCCGATCTGCGGCAGCGCGCGGCCACGGCTCACCAGCAGGCGGCCGCCGAGGAACAGCAGGCCATCGCGCGGCGGCAGCAGCAGGGTACCCAGGGCGTAGCGCCGCCGCCCCCCGCCGGCCCCCCGGTCGCGGCGCCGGAACAGAGTGCGGGCGCGTCGGATACCTGGACGTCACCGGCGGTCGCGGGGCCATCCCCGGCCGCGCCGCCGTACACCGCTCCCACGCAGTCCGCGCCTACGAGCGGATACTCCACCACTCCTGCCGGGTACGCCGGGCCACAGCAGTCCTACACCGGCTACTCCTCGGCCCCGGGCGCCCAACCGGCGGCTCCGCAGCAGGCCGCCGACGCATCCCGGGTGCCGGACCGGATCCATCGACCGGCCTATGACACCACCGGGCGTATCGAGGTGCTTCCGCCCGCCCTGGCCTCCGCGGAACTGCTCGCCGAGATCGCCGCGGTGCGCCAGGCACATCTGCGTTCGAACAAGGGTGTCCGTGGTGCGCTGAACAAAGTCGGTTTCAACCTCGGCCTCTCACCGGCCGAACAGGAGGCCGAGAACCGGCGTACCCGGATCCGACGTCAGCTCAGCGTGCCGTACCAGATCGCGGTGGTGAGCGTGAAGGGCGGCGTCGGCAGGACCACGACCGCGGCCGGTCTCGGTTCCACCTTCGCCAAGCTTCGGCCGGACCGGGTGATCGCCATCGACGCGAACCCGGATTTCGGTGATCTGTCCAGCCGCACCACGCGTCATCAGTTCGGTTTGACGCTGCGCGATCTCGCTCAGGCCGGCGGTCGTCTGGACTCCTTCTCTGCCGTGCACTCCTACACAGCTGTCAATACAGCCGACCTCGCCGTGGTGGCGTCGCCCTGGAGTACGGACGCGGGGGAGGCGCTGACCGGTACCGAATATCAGACCGGTGTGGAAATTCTGCGTCGCCATTACAATCTGCTCGTGGTCGACTGTGGAACCGGTGTGCTCGATTCGTCGACCAACACTGTGCTGCGTACCAGCGACGCCGTGGTGGTCGTGACACCCGCGACCGTCGGCGGGGTGACCGGAGCCGTCGCGACCCTGAACTGGTTGAGTTCGCACGGCTTCGATCATCTGATCGCGGCCTCCATGGTGGCCATCGTGCGGCAGCATCCCGTGAAACCCACCGTGGATATCGAGGCCATCGAGAAACTGTTCGCTTCGGCGCAACGGCCCACCGTTCAGATCCCGTTCGATCCTCATCTCGCCGAAGGCGGCGAGATCGATCTGCGCATGTTGGACAGGGAGACCGCGCTGGCCTTCGAGAATCTGGCGGCCGGCCTGGCCGACGACTTCCCCGGTTATGTCGCGGAGCCCTCCGGCGGCGACCGCGGAGGTATGCGGTGACATCTGTGCAGACGGCGCCGGCAGCTCCGTCCGGCGACGCCGCACCTGCGGAGGTGGCGCGAGCGCGTATCGCCGTCATGGTCGCCACCTACCAGGTGGATGTGGTCGTGCCGACCAAGTTCACCGTCGAGACGTTCATCGACGACCTGGTCGCGGTACTCGCCAATGCGATCGGTGACGAGGAAGTCGATTTCACTCCGCCTCACGGCCAGTGGAGTCTCGCGCGGCCGGGCGAACCGCCGATTCCGCGCTGGCGCAGCCTCGCCGACCACGACATCGTCGACGGGACGGTGCTCATGCTGGCACCGGTGGAGTCGTCGGAGGTCTTCACCCCGGTGGTCGAGGACATCACCGACGCGCTGGCGCTGATCAACGAACGCGAATTCGCCGAGTTCGATCCCGATACCGCCGCGATCGTGGGGTTGGGTGTTTTCGGTGCCGGCGCGATCGGGATGGCGACCATGCTGTCTTGGGCATGGACCCAGTCCGGCTCGCTGCTGTGGTGCGGATTGCCCGCGCTGCTGCTCGGCGCGCTGTGCTGGGCGGCAGCGGTGGCGATCCGCGGTAGTGGTGCGGCGCGCCGGATTTCGCTGGGTGCGGGACTGGCCGCGATCCCGCTTCTCTTCGCGGGTAGCGCCATGCTGGTTCCGCCCGCCTACGGCGAGCCGGGACCCTTCGCGCCGGCCAATATCGTGGCCGGCGCGGTCGTCACCGCTGTTGCCGCCATGGCCATGATGCGGTTGACGGGCAGTGGGATCGCCACCCTGATGAGCATTGCTGTGCTCGGCATCGTGGTGACCGCCGTCGTGCTGCCGCTGGCCTACTTCGACCTGGTGACTCGCCAGGTGGCGGGCGCCGCAGTCTTCGTGGGACTGATAGTGCTCACCACAGCGCCCCGGATCGCGGTGGTGATTGCCAAGATCCGCCCACCGGATCTGCCCGACCCGGGCAACGAGGTGAACCCGGCCACCCTGACCGATATCTTCGACGCGGAAACCCACCGCGATGTGGAGCAGGATGCCGCGGTTGCCGCGGCTGCCGAAGAGACGCGCCGCACCGCGGAGGCGGGCATCGAGAGCCGGGCGCGGCTCGCGGTCACCAGCCTGCGCGGACTCATCGTGGCCGTGTCCGGTCTGCTGTCGGTGGCCACGGTGATCTGCGCGGCGGTGAGCCCGGGCGGGATCCGGGAGATCGTGATGGCGGCAGCGGTGGCCGGAATTCTGGCTATGCGATCCCGGTGGTACCCCGACCGTGTTCAGGCGATCGCCTTGGTGCTCGGGTCCGCGGTCACCGTGCTCGGTGTGACGGCCGTGCTCGTGACGGCGTACGAGACATCGCTCGCGCGGCTCACCGTCGTGCTGGTGGTCGCGCTGATCGCATGTGGCGCGCTGGCCGCGGCGCTGCGCCTGCCCGGAAAGCGGCTGACTCCGGTCACCCGCCGGATCACCGACCTCATCGAGTACGCGTTGATCCTCGTGGTGCCGGTGATCGCCTTCTGGATCATGGGCGTGTACACCGCCATGCGGGGAATCTGATGGCCCTTCGCCTGAACAGGGCTGCCGCGGCAGCCCTGGCCGCCGTGGTGCTGGGCGCCACCGCCGCCCCGGCGGCTGCCCTGGTGCCACCGGAGGTGGTGGTCGGCGTCGCGCCGCCGGATGGCCCGCCGGCCCCGGAAGCGCCGACCAAGCAGGAAAGCGGTTGCCTGGCCACCGGTGTCCTGCAGGATACGGATATCTCCCGGACACCGCCGTCGGAGCTGGCCCTGAACCTGGCCGACGCCAGGACCCTCAGTCGTGGTCTCGGGGTCACCGTCGCCGTCGTGGATACCGGCGTTTCTCCGCATCCGCGGCTGCCCAATGTGGTGGCCGGTGGTGACTATGTCGCGGCCGGCGGCGACGGGCTTCAGGATTGCGACGCGCACGGCACGCTGATCGCCGGGATAATCGGCAGCACGGCCGATCCCGCGGACGGCTTCACCGGTGTGGCGCCCGACGCGCGGATCATTTCCATTCGCTATCGGTCCGCGGCGTTCCGGGTGGAGCGTGGCATGTCCGATCAGAGGGAACGCCAGGCGCTGGAAGTGCGGACTCTTTCGCGTGCGATCACCCACGCCGCGAATCTGGGTGCGGGCATTATCGCGGTACCACTGCCGATATGCCTGGCGGTGGATTCGGGTGTCGATCTGGGGGTCCTGGCCGAGGCGGTCGGGTACGCCGTGCACACCCGAGGATCACTCATCGTGGCCGGTGCCGGAAACGCCGAGAGCAGTGGCTGCTCCCAAAATCCCGGCTTCGATCCCGGACGGCCCGGCGACCCGAGAAACTGGAAGTACGTCAAAACGGCCTCGCTTCCGGGGGTCTTCAGCGAGTCCGTGCTGACGGTGGGGTACACGACCGCCTACGGCGGGGTCACCGATGGATCCCTGATGGGTCCATGGGTGACCGTCGCCGCGCCCGGTACCGGCATCGAATCGCTGGGGCCGGGGTCGGCCGGCCTGATCAACGGCGTCGGGCAACCCGACAAACTCGGTCCCGTCGGTGGTTCCTCCTTCGCCGCGGCGTATACCGCCGGTGTCGCGGCACTGGTGCGCTCGCGGTACCCCAACGAAACCCCTGCGGAAATCACCGCCCGGCTCACCGCGAGCGCGCACGCCCCGGCACGCGGTATCGACAACACGGTGGGCGCGGGCATCATCGATCCGGTCGCGGCCCTCAGCTACCGGACGCCACCCGAACCACCGGAGGGCCTGTTCCAGGCCGGGCCGCTGGAATTGCCGCCGCCGCCCCGGGCACCGGACGCCAAACCCGGTATCACCGCGGCGATCGTGATCATCGCGGCGGTGCTGATCGGCGCGGCGACAACCTACGGCGTGAACTCGTGGCGGAGGCAGCGGCAGTGACGATTACCGCGGAACGGGCCGTCCGTGCCCCGGACCGCCGGGTCGCCGGGGTGGAACGTGGCCCGTTCGCAGTGATGGCGATCGGAGGCAGTGTGGTGATGGCCGGATTGTCCTCGTATCTACCGCTGTGGGGTGCCGCATCGATCGTCGCCGGGTTGCTGCTCACGGTGGTCGTACGGATCCGGGGCCGGACACCGGTGCGATGGTTCATCGATTGGCTCGACTTCCGGACCGGTAGATCGGGCCGCGCGAAGCTGCTCACCGCGCCGCTTCCGGTACGCGATATCGATGTCGCCGCCGGACTCTGCGGTATCGCGGAGGACGGTGACGTGCTCGTCGCCATGATCCAGCTGGCGCCGAACCTCGACCTGCCGACGGTGATCGCCGAACAGACCATCTACACCGAGGACACCGTCTCGGTGGAGAGCCTGCTACCGATGCTCGACCATTACGGCGTCGGTATCGATATCGACATTGTGACCACCGGTCAACGGGTGCGGGCGGCCGGCAGCTACAGCATGCTGTACGACCAGCTGATCGGGTCTCATCCCGTGGTCGGAAACCGGCTGACCTGGCTGGTCCTCCGGCTGGATCAGGAACGCAATCTACGGGCTCTGGCCAAACGCGGACCGTGTGCGGTGGTCGCGCCGCGCACCCTGGCCACTGCGGCGCACCGGATCGCGGGCCGGTTGCGTGAGCGGGGCGTGGCGGCCCATCCGCTCCCGGCGGCTGCCCTGCTGGATGCGACCCGGCTGCTGCACTCCGGAGCGGAGCTCGGTGATCTGACCGAACAGTGGGACCGTCTGAAGACCTCGGTGCCCGGACGGTTCGTCACGAGTTTCGGAATCGACTGGAAGCAGCTCGACGATTCCGGCCTGGACGACTGCTGGACCTGGAACAGTGGGCGCACCACGCTCGTGGTCAGCCTTTCCGGGGCGGGCCGGCCCAGGGCCGTCGTACGCTATATCGGCCCGGCCATGACCGAAGCACTGCCCGACTATCTACGCCGATTGCCCGGCCGTCAGTCGGTGGCGCTCCGTTCGACCCTGCCCACCGGAGACTCGCTGCGTGAGTTGACCCGCGACGAGAACACTCTCGAGGAGGCGCCCGAGGAGTTGAGTGCCGTGCTCGCCGTGCCGATCGGGCCCAACGGCCAGATCCTGGGCGCGATCAGCGGCCAGACGCGCCATCAGCTCGCGATGCCGCTCTTCGATCCCGCCCCCTATAATCCGCGTCGCCGCACGGTCGATGTGCAGGCGCTGCTGCCCGTCGCGCAGCAGCTGGTGCTGCGCGCGACCGTGGTCGGGGCCGATGTCGAGGTCCATACCAGCCGACCGCAGCGCTGGCAGCATCTGGTGAGCGCGGTCGGCGACGCCAGATCGCTGCGGCTGGTGGAGGCGGGTGAGGAGGAGCCGGGCGCGGGCGCCACCATCACGGTCTTCGACCAGCTGCCGCCGCAGGCATCCGCGGCGCCGACCACCGTCTCGATCAGCGATCCGGGAAGCCCGCGTCGCGGGTCGGTGGATCTGTCGATCGAACAGGTCGGCGAAGCTCAACTGGATGTACGGATCCCGATGCGCACCGTCCGGGTGAACCTGGTCGAACCACGCGGCGAGACCCGCTTTTTCGATCACAGCGATCGACCGCCGACGGTGGCCCCGCCGTCCGGTAATTCCGAACGGACCGTCCCGGTGACCCGGCCTCAGGGATATCCGGCCCGGTGAGTAGGACAGAGCAGGTAATCTCGATGACCGTGGTAGCGGATCCCGAATTTGACAGTGGCAGATTCGACAACCCGGACGGCGCGCAGGAGCAGACACCACGGCAGGCCGCCGCGGCGATCTTCTCCAGCCGACTGTCGGAACTGATCGCCGAATCTGTCGTGTCCACCGAAGACGGCTCGACCCGTGGGCTGACCTTGTATTCGCTTGCCCAGCACCTGGAACTCGCCTATCCGGATGTGCCGGTCTCGCAGTCCGGTCTGTACCGGTTGATCCACGGCGATGCCATTCCCCGACTCGACCTGATCATCGCGCTGGCGCGGGTCTTCGACGTGCCGCCCGAGTATTTCGTGACGGCGGAGAAGACTCGCTGAGCCGGATCGAGGAGAACGCCGCGCGGGCAGTTCGCAGGGCTCGATCGGGTCCCCAATGGTGGGAATGATGGCGTCGTCCGCGGGTTCATAGCCGATACCATTCCGGCTATGCCCGATGCGGATTCCGGAGACGTATTTCTCCGCAATCGAGGTGCGATTCTGGATGCGCTGCTGTCGGATCCGGCTTTCGGGCTCACGGGGAACGCGCCCGAAACGGCGTCCCCCGCGCCCGAACCGGCGCCGGTTTCCAGCCTGCCTGCTTCCGAAATTGCCTTCGACGAATCTCTACTCGCCCCGGCGCCCCGGGCACGTGAGGCGTCGGCTCCTATGGATGAGACGCCACCGCCGGTGGGGGTCCGCTCGACTCCGGTCGAACCCGATTCCGGTCCCGCGGTATCGCGGCCGCGTCGGTCGACGGCCGGACCTTCGGCGAGCGAACGGATCAACGCACTGCTCAGCGGGCAGTTGCCCGATACCCGGGACTCGTCGTTCGCCTCGGACAACGCCGAGCGGGTGGCGGACCGATTGAACTCGGCGGCCCCGCCCGAGGCCGAGGCCCAGCAGGCGGCCGCCCCAGAACCCGCCCGTCCCGAACGGCAGTCGCCGCAGGAAATGGCCCGCGAGGTCGTCGAGCAGCTGCGCAAACCGCGGGTCGTGCTGGCGGTCGCGGCGGTGGTCGCGCTGCTGATCGTGGTGCTGCTGGTGGTGACGGGGGGCAAGGAGGAGGCGGACACCCAGCCGCTGGCCGTCACGCCGGCGCCCACCCAGCCGGTGCCCCAGGCCACCGCGCCGCCCGGCGGCGGCACCATCGAACCGGAGTCGGCGGAGTCGAAGTGCCCGGCCGGCGGCACCGACGGTATGGACGCCTTCTCCGGCGAACCGGACAAGGCCTGGTCGTGCCCCCGCGCGTACAAGATCGACGGGCAGGTTTTGCGGATCGATCTGGGCAAGAAGTACAAGATCGATTCGATCGCCATCGTGCCCGGCTGGGACCATGTGGGCACCGACGGCACCGACCAGTGGACGAAATTCCGCACCGTGAGCCGTGTGTCCTACCAGTTGAACGACGACGACAAGACCACCTACACCCAGGAGACGCTGGACCAGCGGTCACTGGTGGTGACGCAGATCGAGCCGCCGATCGAAGCGTCGGAGATCACGCTCACCGTATTGAAATCCAGTGGTGACACCTCGGCCAACACCGTGGCCATCTCCTCGATCGTCATCACCGGGCAGTGAGGCCGGTCATGGGAGACGGGGCGCGATGGTGACGGCGCGATGCCAATACTGCGGTCATTCCGCGGCCGCCGGGGTCTCGGCGTGCACAAATTGCGGTGCGCCTCTCCCCGTATCAGCGGCCGGGCACGACCGTCCCGCGGCGCCGGTGGCCCAGCACGGTATGGCAGCCGGACATCTGGCCGAGATGAGTGGCTGGTCCGGGGCGCAGGCAATACCGGACAGGCACGGGCACCACGGCAACCACGGGACGGCCGGGCCGGAGCATCGGGACCCCGAGTACCACGCTCACACTCGGCGCGACCGGCACCTTCACGGGGTGCTCGGATTCATCCGTTCCCATCTGGTCGACGAAGCGGAAACCGTAGTCGAGAAACACCATCCGAAATGGCAATGGCGCGCGGCCGGCGGTATAGCGGTGGCGGTTCTGCTGGTGCTCGCTTTCCTGATGGTGAAATCCTGCACTCTGGCGGGTCCGCCGCTCACCGGGCCGTCGAGTTTCGGTGGGGGCGGTCCCGTGGCGGCGACCGACGCCGTATCGGCCCTGCCCGGCCCGTTGCGCACCGCGTCCTGCCGTCCGCACGACGAGACCGACGGTGTCCAGAGCTGCGTGCTCGACGCGGGGAGCCCGTTGTTGATGGGGGAGATCACCGGGGGGCGTCAGCTGGCGTTCCAGGTGCAGACCGCCGCACCCGGTGCTCTCGCCCAGGCGGTGGCGCAATGGCGTTCCGCCGGCGGCACCGTCGTGGCCGACGGTGAGGTGTTCGCGGCGATCAGCGCCTCCGCGGCGATCTGGTACGCCGACACGCAGTCGGGCCTGCGGGTGGACACCGGTGCGTTCACCGACAGCGCGGGCGCGCGTACCTTTTTGATCCGGTCCGGGTTGCTGCATCCGTAGTGCGGCCATCCAGCAGCCGTGTCGTGGCGAACATCTCATCGGTGTGCTTTCTTACCGGCGCGCCGGATTCGGTGACCGTTTACACACGCGTAACGTACCGCTATACAACGGCACAATAAACGCGTAGAGTGCCTGGTGAAGAAGTTCGAAACCGAAGCGGAAAGGCGCGGATCACGGTGACGACAATGCAGGACACAGTTTCGCCGATGCGATTCCGGATTGATCCGGACGAACTGGGGTCGGCGCGTTTCCGGACCGCGCTGTACCGCATGGCCGAGGCGCCGCCGGGTGAGTGGCGATTCACGCTCTACGCCGCGGGCGAGGGTGTTTCGCTGAGCCGGGTACTCCCGGTGCTGCACAGCCTCGGCGTCGAGGTCGTGGACGAACGGCCCTATCAGCTGGAATCCGACGGTGACCGTTCGGACTGGATCTATGACTTCCGCTTACGCGTGGTCTCGGCCGTGCTACGGACTCAATTGGATCCCGAGCTGGAGGCAGACCTCGATCAGCCCGAAAGCCACGGCGCCCAGGGAATCGCACAGCGATTCACCGCGGCATTCGAAGCCATGTGGTTCGGTGTCGCCGAGGTCGATACGCTCAACGAATTGATTCTGCGAGCCGGCCTGCACTGGCGTCAGGTCGTGGTGCTGCGTGCCTACGCGAAATATCTGAAGCAGGCCGGATTCTCCTACGGCGCCGCCGGTATCACCCGGGTGCTGCTGGCCAATCCGGATATGGCCCGTGGTTTCGTGCGCCTGTTCGAGGCGTATTTCGATCCGGACGGCGACGCCGATTCGGCCGCAGGTATCGCGGAATGGCTGGAAGCCGAAATCGACGCGGTGGTCAGTCTCGACACCGACCGGGTGCTGCGCGCGGTGCTCAATGTGGTCACCGCCACCCTGCGCACGAACTATTTCCGGCGCGACGGTGAGGGCGAACCGCCCGCGCACCTCTCCCTCAAATTCGATCCGCAGTCGATCACCCTGTTGCCGCAGCCGCGGCCGAAGTACGAGATCTTCGTGTATTCGCCGCGGGTGGAGGGTGTGCATCTGCGGTTCGGTGCGGTGGCTCGTGGTGGTTTG